>NZ_JBOFRH010000273.1:0-6723 GCF_051650925.1 Plesiomonas sp. | reverse complement strand
GGGCTGACCGCAGTTCAGCTTGATCTTACCGACAGTGAAAGCATCGCCCGTGCGGTAGAGAAAACACTGGCACTGACTGGCGGCACTCTGTATGCCCTGTTTAATAACGGTGCTTATGGGCAACCGGGCGCGGTAGAAGATCTTTCGCGGGCCGCACTGCGTGAACAATTTGAGACTAACTTATTTGGCTGGCATGAGCTGACCACCTTAGTGCTGCCGATAATGCGTCAGCAAGGTGAGGGGCGCATCATTCAGAACAGCTCTATCCTCGGGTTGGTGGCGATGAAATACCGCGGCGCTTACAACGCCAGTAAATTTGCACTCGAAGGCTTAACCGATACTTTGCGCCTCGAGTTACGTGGCAGCCCGATATTTATCAGCCTGATAGAGCCGGGCCCGATTGCCACACGTTTTCGCCCAAATGCACTGGCAGCCTTTTTGCGCCATGTTGATCATACTCACAGCGTGCACCGCCAAGCGTATTACAAACAAATTGAGCGCCTATCAAAAACCGAGATCACCAACCGCTTTACCCTGCCGGCAGAGTCTATTGTACCGCTGGTTCGCCATGCATTGGAAAGTGCTCGCCCGAAAGCGCGTTACACACTGACCACGCCCACCAAACTTTTTTCACTGCTTCGCCGTCTGTTACCAAGCCGCTGGCTTGATCACTTACTCGCCAAAGGTGATTAACTGACAACCTAAGGCATTGATACCCAGACTCACTTGATACCGAACCTGCCCCGCCCCATATTATAAGTATAGAAAATACGTCAGTTTTTGAGGGTTATCATGGAAAACAACCAGATGGACAACAGCTTCGCAACCACGCCGTACATTATTGATGTCACCGATGCCAATTTGCGTGATATTTTGGAAACGGCGCAAACCAAACCGGTGGTATTCGATTTCTGGGCCGAATGGTGCTCACACTGTAAAACCTTGCTGCCGATTCTAGAAAAACTGGCCCACGAGTATCAGGGGCAATTCATTCTGGCTAAAGTCGACTGCGATAAACAACCTGCGGTTGCCTCTCAATTTGGTATTCGCAGCCTACCGACTGTGTATCTGTTTAAAAACGGTGAGCCGATTGACGGCTTTCAAGGCGCACTGCCAGAGAGTGAGATCCGCGAAAAACTGTTGCAGATTTTACCGCAGCAAGATGAAGTAAAACTTGAGCAAGCCATTCAACTGCTCGGCGAAGGCAAGCACCAAGAGGCCATTCCGGTTCTGCAAGAGGCGCTGGTGCTGTCGCAAAATGCCAGTGATATTGCTCTGTTATTAGCTGAAACCTACATTGTTATCCACAATATGGAAGAGGCAGAAGCAATACTCAACAGCATTCCGCTGCAAGATCGTGATAGCCGCTGGCAGGGGCTCACCGCACAGATAGAACTCAGCCGTCAGGCCGCTGATTCACCAGAAATACAGCAATTACAGCGCGAAATGAGTAATGAACCAGAGAACGCAGAGCTGGCAGTAAAACTTGCGCTGCAACTGCATCAGGTTAACCGCAATGAAGAGGCACTCTCACTGCTGATGCGTTTTTTACGCACAGATCTTGGTGCAGCCAACGGCAGCGCACGTAAGACACTGACTGATATCATTGCCGCACTCGGCAGTGGTGATCCGCTAGCAGCCCAGTACCGTCGTCAACTGTACGCACTGCTTTACTAATCACCAAAACTCATTGCGAGTAATCATCACTGGCTGCCGCACGAAAGTTATTCCCTCTTATATCCATTTGGAGGGAATAACTCCAACCGTTCATCGGTTCAGCTCTTGCGAGCTTATATCAGGCCACTGCATACAAAAATCCATAAAACAGCGCAACAGTGGGGATACATACTTATCACGATGCACCGCCATCCGTAGCTGTCTCTGAGTGGGTAATGAAATGGGTAAACGGCACAACGTACCCAACATAATATCGGTTGCCAGTGCCACTGCCGGCATATACCCAATACCTAATCCGGCACGGCATGCTCCTAAAATTGCCTCACTCTGATTTAACTCCAGCCGCAAATGCCATGAGTCGAGGTGCAACGCGATTGCCTGATTAAAACTCTCGCGCGAACCCGAACCGAGCTCTCGCACAATCCAGTATTGATCTTCAAAATCGGCCAATGACAGCACACCTTGCTGCTGATAACGCAACGCCAACGGATGCTGCGGAGAGACGACTAACCACATCTCATCATGCTGCCAATCGGTAAGAATCAATTGCGGATCGTGCAGCCCCCCCTCGACCAGTGCCATATCCAACTCAAAACGGGTCAGTTTTCCGGCCAACACGTGCGTATTATCAATAGTAATGTGTGGCGCACACTCAGGATGGCGGGTAATAAATGCCCCCAACATTGTCGGCAGCATATAATTACCAATCGTATTACTTGCCCCAATATACAAACTACCGCTCAATTCAGTATCTTGCTTAAACGTCTGCTCAATGAGCTGTGACCGTTGCAGCAACTCATCGGCCATGGGTAACAAGCGCTTACCCTGACTGTTTAGATGCAGACGGTTATTCACCCGATCAAATAAACGCTGACCCAGTTGTCTTTCCAACTCCTGCAACGCCATGCTCAATGCCGGCTTAGTCAGAAACAACGCTTCCGATGCTTGTGTCATGTTTCCGTGCAGCGCAATAGCACTAAACACTTTGAGTTGCTTGAGTGTCAGACTCATTCATTCAACCTTTATGATGTGTGAAATGCAGCTAAGTGCACTGTTTTATTAACTATTTATTGCATATTTGCTGCACAAGTTTACTGAACAGTTTTATTTAACAATACATTAAGTTTATTCAAATATTATTACTTAACGGATGCATATATCATAGATGACATTGAAATAAGACTCTCCGAGGCATCTATGATCCAGTCCATTCACAAAAGAATAGGTAAAGTTCCAACCCCAATGGCAGGATTAGCCTTGGGTATTGCAAGTGTTTTATGGTGTTGGGAAAACTTTGCACCTCTGAATGGAATGGCACAACTGATCGGTGCAATTATCGGTGGCACTATGCTTGGCGTGCTCACTATCAAATTTTTATTGCACCCACAGCTACTGCTTGATGACTTAGCACATCCGGTCGTCGGTAGCGTTGTTCCTACATTCGCAATGGGTGTTATGGTTGTATCAGCCACTGTCGGCCATTATGCTCCTGAAATCGGTATCGCATTGTGGATTGGCGCAGTCATGCTGCACCTGATCTTCTTATTCGTATTCACAGTACACCGAGCGCGTGATTTCTCGTTACATCACATGGTACCTAGCTGGTTCGTGCCACCTATTGGTATTATCGTTGCTGCCGTTTCAGTACCGCATACTCCGACACTGATCACTATCGCACAATATTTACAAAACTTTGGGATGATTTGCTACGCGATTATGCTGCCACTGATGCTGTATCGCTTTATCTTCACCCATAACGTACCCGATGGTGCAAAACCTACCATTGCAATTATGGCAGCACCTGCAAGCCTCTCACTGGCCGGTTACCTGACCGTGATGAGCAACCCATCACCGGTTGTTGTTGCCCTGCTGTTCGGCATCGCTATCCTGATGACAACGCTGATTTATCTGGCATTTTTCTCACTGCTTCGTCTGCCATTTAGCCCAGGTTATGCCGCGTTCACCTTCCCGATGGCCATTGGTGCAACAGCACTGTTTAAACTGACTCACCTGCTGCAAGTGTGGGGCGTTGCAACTCAGTATGTAAACCAGATCCGCTTGCTTGCTAACATTGAACTGATTGTTGCCAGCGTCATCATCGCCTACGTTGCTGTACGTTATGTGTGGAACTACTTACCACGTACCCATGAAAATAAAAGCAAAAAAGAGAACATGATCCACAAAATGAGCTAAGCCAAATCGTTACGATAACGCTGTATTCTCTTTTTCATCGCTCTCACTCATCAATTTTATCAACATGTCATATTTCCCTGCACATACCCGTGCAGGGCTTTTTTTTTTATCTTTCCCTGCCCATCGGTTCTACTGTTTTTTTTCATGACCACAACAGCTGTGCGGTAAAACAGGCTCACATGGCAGCACATCTGGTCGGTAAGCGGCCTGACTCAACCCAGAGATAATCGGGCACTCAGCTTTATCATCCCCTGGACACTCTTGCACCAGTGCAGAGAGCACCCGTCGCATCTGAGTCAAATCAGCAATTTGCCTATCAAGCTCGACAATTTTCTGCTCCGTTTTCGCCTTAACATCAGCACTACGCCGCGCCGGATTTCGGAATAAATCCAGCAACTGCGCACACTCATCTAGGCTAAAACCGACCAACCGCGCCTGACGCAGCAGCGTTAACTCCTCCTGATTTTTCTGGGAATAAACACGGTATCCGTTATCCTGCCGTAACGGTGTCACCAACCCCTTATCCTCATAAAACCGCAACGTTTTCGCCGTTAAACCGGTCAACTTTGCCACTTCACTGATATTCATCTCTGCTTACCCTCTTTACTGGGTTGATACCTTTCAGTAATAGGCCTTGACCTTCCCCTTGCTGTAACCTTTATCTTACTACACAGTGGTTAAAAAGAAGCGCGTCTTTACAAAACAGAGCGCTTCAAAATAGAGTGAAATTGACACTCTTCACCAGAAGGAAAATACGGTATGTCACACACAACAATTCTGGCTCTTGATGGCCTCAGCTGCATGGGCTGCGTCAACAAAGTAAAAACCGCACTGTTACAGCGTGAAGATATTACAGAAGCACAAGTTACCCGCACCTTTGCTCATATCACCGGCAGTGCCACCCCTGAACAAATAATCAAAAGCATTACTGATTTGGGATACAAAGCCATTTTAGTGACAACCCCAACCACCACTCTCACCCTGCAAGGGCTGGCCTGCGAAAGCTGCATCAACAGCACCCGTCAGGCACTTGAGCAGGTTGATGGCGTGGTTTTTGCTGATGTTGATAAAACCACGGCGCGTATTTACGGCTCAGCCGACAGCGCAACGTTGATTGCCGCAGTACAAACCGCAGGCTATCAGGCCACCGAGGATAGGGTAAAAAAGCCTGAGCCGGAGCACGTCAGCACACCTGCACGTACTTCGGCTGCAACACCGGTTATCGTGGAAGATTCAACCCTCAATCTTGCCGAGAAAACCGCCGCTGTTATCACACCCGAGCCATCACCGGCGCGGGTGTCGGCCCCAATACCTGCATCAATATCTGAACAGTGCGACCTCCAGCAGGATCTGCCATTAGCCCCCGTAATGGCAGATCCTGTTGCAGCGCCTAATACCACAAACATGGCTGACACTGATCCAACTGCCGGAGTTTCAGCAGCAGTAGCCAGTGACGACGCCATTCAACTGATGCTCAACGGCATGAGCTGCGCCAGTTGCGTCAGCAAAGTGCAAAACGCACTGCAAAATGTCAGCGGAGTCACTCAAGCGCGCGTCAATTTGGCCGAGCGCAGCGCACTGGTGATGGGTACGCCAGATCCCGCCGCACTGGTACAAGCGGTTGCCAACGCAGGTTATGAAGCCGAAGTAGTAGTTGACGATGCATTGCGGCGAGAAAAACAGCAAAAATCAGCCGATGAGACACTGCGTCGTCTGCGCTGGCAATCAGCGCTGGCGCTCGGTACCGGTATTCCGCTGATGATTTGGGGAATGTACGGCGACAACATGATGATCACCGCCAGCAATCAGGGGTTATGGAAAATACTCGGCATCCTGACACTGCTGGTCATGGTACTCACCGGACGACACTTCTACACCAGTGCATGGCGCGCGCTGAAAAACGGTTCAGCCACGATGGATACACTCGTGGCACTCGGCACCGGCGTTGCATGGCTATACTCAATGGTTGTCACTCTTTGGCCACAGTTTTTCCCTGCTGAAGCGCGGCATCTCTACTTTGAAGCTAGCACCATGATTATTGGCCTGATCAACGTCGGGCATGCACTTGAACAAAAAGCGCGCTCACGCTCTTCAGCGGCCTTGGAACGACTGCTCGATCTAACCCCACCAACCGCCCGTGTCGTGATCGACGGTAACGAGCAGGTGCTTCCACTGGCACAGGTACAAACTGGCATGATCTTGCGCCTGACAACCGGTGACCGCGTTCCTGTTGACGGTGACGTACTCAGCGGCGAAGCATGGCTCGATGAAGCGATGCTGACCGGCGAGGCGATCCCGCAGCAAAAACAGGCTACAGATACCGTACACGCCGGTACTGTCGTGCAAGATGGCAGCGTACTGTTTACTGCTCGCGCCGTCGGCAGCCAGACCACGCTGTCACGGATCATCCATCTGGTGCGCAGCGCTCAAAGCAGCAAACCACAAATCGGCCGGATAGCCGATAAAATTTCGGCAATCTTTGTTCCGGTTGTTATCGCCATAGCCCTGATCAGCGGCGCTATTTGGTTCTTTGTCGGCCCGCAGCCCCACATTGCCTACGCCCTCTCAATTACCACCACTGTACTGATCATCGCCTGTCCTTGCGCGCTGGGTCTGGCAACACCGATGTCCATCATCTCAGGAGTCGGTCGAGCAGCAGAGTTTGGCGTGCTCATCCGCGATGCGGATGCACTGCAACAGGCCAGTAAAGTCAATACACTGGTTTTTGATAAAACCGGCACACTGACCGAAGGTCGGCCAACTGTCACCGCCATTACGGCACTCAATAACCACACTGAAACAGACGTTTTACAGTGGGCAGCAGCGCTTGAAAAAGGCTCTAGCCATCCGCTA
>NZ_JBOFRH010000272.1:0-21264 GCF_051650925.1 Plesiomonas sp. | reverse complement strand
GCGTGAAACGCCCTGATCGGTGCGCAGTTGCGGTGTTACCGTGGCGCGCACATCTTCGACACGGGCAAACGCGGTGATCACCAGCGATAATGGCGAGGTGACTGCACGATCTTCACCTTCGTGCTGCCAGCGGGTTTTCATCGACATCGAGTCTTTTCCCACCGGAATGGTTAGCCCCAATGCTGGGCACAACTCTTCGCCTATCGCCTTAACTGCGGCATATAGCCCTGCATCTTCACCCGGATGACCGGCCGCCGACATCCAGTTTGCCGAAAGCTTGATACGTTTAATGTCACCAATTTGGGTCGCTGCAATATTGGTGATCGCCTCACCCACCGCCAGTCGCGCGGAGGCGGAAAAATCAAGCAGAGCAACCGGTGTCCGCTCACCCAGCGACATGGCTTCACCATAGTAGCTATCAAAGCTGGCACTGGTCACCGCACAGTTCGCGACCGGAATTTGCCACGGGCCAACCATTTGATCACGCGCGACCATTCCCGTCACACTGCGATCGCCAATGGTCACAAGGAAGGTTTTTTCGGCCACTGCCGGTAAGCGCAGCACGCGCTCAAGCGCGTCGTGCAAGGTTGCCGTACCCAGCAGCAATTTTGACCCTTCGGCCTGCTGGCTCTGCACATCACGTAGCATTTTTGGCACTTTGCCGAGTAGGACATCCATCGGTAAATCAATTGGATGATTATCAAAATGGCTGTCGTACATGCTCAAGTGCGGTTCAGCAATGGCTTCACCAATCACCGCATACGGCGCGCGCTCACGCTGGCATAGTGCATCAAACAGCGGCAACTGTTCAGGAGAGACAGCCAGCACATAACGCTCTTGTGATTCGTTACACCAAATCTCCAACGGGCTCATACCCGGCTCATCACTGGCAATCGCACGCAGATCAAACTTCCCGCCACGGCCGCCATCGTGTACCAGCTCTGGCATCGCATTTGACAAGCCGCCAGCACCAACATCGTGAATAAACAGAATCGGGTTCTGCTCTCCGAGCTGCCAGCAGCGGTCAATCACTTCCTGACAACGGCGCTCCATCTCAGGGTTATCACGCTGTACTGAGGCAAAATCCAGATCTTCGCTCGACTGACCCGATGCCATTGAAGATGCCGCACCACCGCCCAAACCGATATTCATCGCCGGGCCGCCAAGCACAATCAGTTTTGCGCCGACCGGGATCTCACCTTTTTGGATATGGTCTTCACGGATATTACCCAGCCCACCGGCCAGCATAATCGGCTTATGATAACCCCGGATCTCACGACCATTGTGGCTGCTGACCTCTTCTTCATAGGTACGGAAGTAACCTAGCAAAGCAGGTCGGCCAAATTCATTGTTAAAGGCAGCACCGCCAAGCGGCCCTTCGGTCATGATGTCAAGCGCCGACACTATACGGGCAGGCTTACCAAAATCGGTCTCCCACGGCTGTTCAAAGCCGGGAATACGCAGGTTTGAAACTGAAAATCCGACCAATCCGGCTTTTGGTTTAGAGCCGCGTCCGGTTGCACCTTCATCACGAATCTCACCGCCTGAACCGGTTGCCGCCCCCGGCCACGGTGAAATGGCGGTTGGGTGGTTATGCGTTTCAACTTTCATCAAGATATGGCTTGGCTCTTGATGATAGGCGTAACGGCCACTCTCTGGTTGAGCAAAGAAACGGCCAACCGTTGAGCCTTCCATCACCGCAGCATTATCTTTATAGGCAGAAAACACATGCTCTGGTGTTTTCTCAAAGGTGTTTTTGATCATCTTAAACAACGATTTGGATTGCGGCTTTCCGTCAATAATCCAATCGGCATTAAAAATTTTATGGCGGCAGTGCTCAGAGTTTGCCTGTGCAAACATGTAGAGTTCGATGTCATTTGGATTACGCTGTAAACGGCTGAAATTGGCATGCAGGTAATCAATTTCATCGTCAGCCAACGCCAGACCAAGGCGCTGATTAGCCAGCTCAAGTGCTGCGCGGCCTTCACCTAACACATCAATTGCGTGTAATGGTGCGGGTGTATGTTCAGTAAAGAGAGCCTGCGCCTGTTGCATCTGGGTAAATACGCTCTCCATCATGCGATCGTGCAGCAGGGAGCTGAGCGTATGCAACTGCTCGGCCGTCAGTGAATCTGCCGTAAGATAATAGGCAATGCCACGCTCTAGGCGCTTTACCTTTGTCAGGCCGCAATTATGTGCGATGTCTGTCGCTTTCGATGACCAAGGCGACAGCGTTCCCGGACGCGGGGTGATCAGCAACAAATACCCTTTAGGCTCATGCTCTGGTAAAGAGGGGCCGTAACGCAATAAGCGCGCTAATTTGCTCTGTTCGTCAGTTGTTAGCGGTGCGCTGACATCAGCAAAGTGCATAAACTCAGCATATACATCCGTCACAGGCAGTGTTGCATCCTGACAACAAGACAGCAGTTGCTTCACTCGAAAAGCCGAAAGCGCTGGCGAGCCGCGCAGTATTTCCATCATCGGTTAGCTCTCTTTAAGGTCAGTTTTGTCTAAAAGGCCGCCACATTATAGATAAATTCCAACAACAACGAAACCGTTTGCGTAATGATAGTTACAGGGGTTCAGACACACATTTACCGACATCCCGAAACCGAATCTTGTAATAAAAAGATTGCGTCAGGCCGGCTAGTTAGAGAAAATGCCGGATTCCGATTGCACAAAAAGCCACCAATTCATTATCCCCATAACACTCCGTAAAGAGATAATCTATTGAAAACGCTGAACTTTAAACTTATCAGCTGTCTGTTATTTCTAGCCGTGGGATTGGCTGTATTATTACCGGGACGTAATTGGTTTTTTAACAACGACAGTCAGTTAGAGCAGGTAAAAAAACGCGGGGAACTGCGTGTAGGCACACTAAACAATGCCTTCTCTTACTACATTGGCCCCAATGGCCCTTCCGGCCTTGAGTATGAGCTAAGCAAGCGCTTTGCCGACTATCTGGGTGTTGAACTGCGCATTGAATCAGCGTTCACTATCAGTGATCTGTTTCCTGCGGTAAATGAAAAACGTATTGATATGGCCGCAGCCGGCCTGCTGTTTAATCAAGAGCGCTTATCCCAATTTCGGGTTGGCCCCTCTTATTATTCGGTATCACAGCAACTGGTTTACCGTAAAGGGAAAACCCGCCCTAAAACGCTGAATGATATTCAGGGCACGCTGATGGTCGCCTCAGGCTCCGCGCACGCGGCAACCTTAAACCGATTAAAAGATGAAAAATACCCGAATTTACAGTGGCAAGTGACAACTGATCTCTCTTCCGATGAGATACTCAATAAAGTCGCGAGCGGAGAACTGGCTTACACGATCTCTGATTCAGTTGCGATTGCTGCATTGCAACGGGTAAAACCTGAGCTGGCGGTCGCTTTTGATATCAGTGATGAAGACCCCGTGGTCTGGTACATGCAAAAAAGCAAAGATGACAGCCTGTATGCAGCCATGCTTGATTTTATGAGCAATATTGTTGAAGACGGTACGCTGGCACGCTTAGAAGAGAAGTACTTTGGTCATATCGATGAGTTTGATTATGTCGATACACGGACTTTCTTAGCGCAAATTGAGAAGACTTTGCCGCAGTACCAAAAGCTGTTTGAGCAATATGCCGGTGAGCTCGACTGGCGCTTGCTTGCGGCTGTGGCATATCAGGAGTCACACTGGAATCCTGATGCAACCTCACCGACCGGTGTACGCGGCCTGATGATGCTAACGCGCCCAACTGCAAGTTCAGTGGGAGTAAATGATCGTACCGATCCTGAACAGAGTATTCGTGGCGGTTCAGATTATTTAAGCCGTTTGCTGGATAAAATCCCCGAGACAATTCCAGAAGATGAGCGCGCATGGTTTGCGTTATCAGCCTACAACATTGGTTTCGGACACATGATGGATGCGCGCCGGCTGACCAAGTTGCAAGGGGGTAACCCCGATTCGTGGACCGATGTAAAACAGCGTCTGCCGATGCTGAGCCAAAAACGCTACTACACGCAAACCCGTTACGGTTTTGCACGCGGCGGAGAGGCATACCGCTACGTTGAGAATATCCGCCGCTATACGCAAAGCTTGGTCGGTTATGATCAGGCACAACAGCTAGCGATGGAAGCCAAACAAAAAGAGGTTGCACCACTGAACGATACCGGTGAGGTGACCGTGATTAATTCAGCAAAAGAGGCCAGCACGCAAAATGCGATTCAGCAAGAAGCGATGGCCGAGCTAAAATCACCCAACACCAGTTTGATTACTGCCAAAGTGAAAGAGTAGTGGTGATAACGTAAACCGTACAAATAGGCGGCAGCTATTTTTAAATACGCCTGACAATACGCAACCTTGTTGCACCCTATACAGAGGCCGGAAAGAGATATCGCTCTTTTTCCGGCCTTTTTTAGCGTTCTGTTTTATCATACAGTTCAAGAATATTATTCTCTGCCTTTACCTATTATTCATATTCTGGTAACAGTATGCTTGTCTAATAGAGGTTTATATCGTTAAAAAGAGAGAGAAAATATGATTCGACGCCGTAAAAGTCTGGGTGCAAGGCGGGTGGGTGTAGCGTGGTCTCCGCGCCGTTTGCGGATGCTGGTTAACCGTAAGCGTAAGGTATTGTGCCGAAACCGTATTTTTGTGCTGTGTAATTTAGATGAGGTCTGCGCAGAATCACTCAATTATGCACTTTCAAGCCCTGCGCCTTCTGGCCGTTAATTGCCGTGTCTGACACGGCATTTTACCGAACAACATCCTACTCTAACGTCTGCTTTAACTGCATCTTGCGCGCTTTTTGCTCCGTCCGGCGGCGACGGAAAAAAGCACTCAGTTGCTCTGCACACTCAGCAGCCAGCACACCAGAAAGAATCGCCGGCTGATGGTTAAAATGCGGCTCACGCAGTAAATTCATCACCGATCCGGCAGTGCCGGTTTTTGCATCTGACGCGCCATACACCACCTGCGCTATCCGGCCATGTACCATGGCTCCGCAGCACATAGCACAAGGCTCAAGCGTGACATACAGTACCGCGTCAAGCAGCCGATAATTGCTGATCACCTGTCCGCCCTGACGGATTGCCATCATCTCGGCATGCGCTGTCGGGTCATGCTGACCGATAGAGCGGTTCCAGCCTTCGCCAATCACCTGCCCATTGAGTACCAGCACAGCACCGACTGGGACCTCTCCCTCAGCCTCGGCACGTGCCGCCAGCGTCATCGCATGGCGCATCCAGAATTCATGATCTTGTTGTTGCATGTTGTCACTCAGCGTCTTTCCTATCTTGCCGTGTATTATAAACAATGGCAGTTGAATCAACACCGTATCACGCCAAGTGGTAGCAAAAAATGTAAAAAAGGCTGCCAAGGCAGCCTTTTACAGTACGCAAAAAATTATCCGGCGATAGGATAAGTATAAGATGCTTGCAGCCCCAGTGGCAGACCTAAGCCCCACCAGCAGAGCAGGAAGATGATCCAGCTGATCATAAAGGCAATTGAGTACGGCATCATGATGGAAACCAATGTTCCCACGCCGGTCTCTTTTACATAGCGCTGGCAATACACCACCACCAGCGGGAAGAAGACCATCAGCGGTGTAATGATATTGGTGGTCGAATCCCCAATGCGGAACGCAGCTTGTGTCAATTCTGGCGATAACCCTACAGCCATCAGCATAGGGACCATAATTGGTGATAACAGTGCCCATTTCGCTGATGCCGAGCCGATCAGGATGTTAACCATCGCTGTCAGCAATACCATGCCGATAATGGTCACTTCGCCCGGTAAAGCCATATCTTTGAGTACACCGGCACCTGACAGCGCCAGCAACGTACCCAAATTAGAATCCCCAAAAGCCTTGATAAACTGCGCGCAGAAAAATGCCATTACCATGTATGAGCCCATTTTGCTCATGGTACTGCTCATGGCATCAATAACATCTTTACCGGATTTAAATGTACCGGCCACTCGGCCATACACAATTCCCGGAAAGATAAACAGCAGGAAAATCAGCGGGACAATAGATTTCATTACCGGCGCGCTATAACTGGTCAGCGAACCGTCAGCAGCACGCAGCGGCGAGGTTTCTGGCCACAATAGTGCAGCAAGCAGCAGCAGACCACCCAACATGGTCAAGCTGGCAGCACGAAAACCACGGTTATCGGCTTCGCTGTACGCGGTCATGTCTTCTGGTTCTGGCAACTCATCATTTAGCTGCATTTTACTGACGCGCGGCTCAACAATACGCTCAGTAACCCACCAGCCAACCAGTGTGATCATCACTGATGAAGCCATACCAAAGAACACATTACACAAGGTATTTACGGTGTAATCACCGTCAAGTAGACGGGCAGCCGCTTGGGTAAAGCCTTGTAACAGCGCATCATTACCGCAGGGAATAAAGTTTGCGGCAAATCCGCCGGACACACCGGCAAAGGCGGCAGCCAAGCCAACCAGCGGATGACGACCCGCAGCATGGAAAATAATGCCCCCAATCGGGATCACCAAGACATATCCAGCATCGGCTGCGGTGTGGCTGAGCATCGCCACAAAAATCAGCATCGGAGTCAGCAGTTTAGCAGGCGTGACCCGCAGCAACTTTTTCAAACCGGTATTGATGTACCCCGATTGTTCGGCAACGCCAACACCGAGCATGGCAACCAAAACGATCCCAAGCGGTGCAAATGAGGTGAATGTGGTCACCATATTGGCCAGAAACGAGGTTAAAGCCGCACCGGTCAGCAGGTTATTGACCTGAACGGTTTCACCATTGGTCGGGTTAACCATATCAAATGTCATCTGCGACAAAGCAGCAGAGACAACCCATACTAAAATAAGCGCATATAAAAACATGATGGCCGGATCGGGTAATTTATTCCCAGCCCGTTCAACACCGTTGAGGAAGCGGTTCATCATGCTATTTTTTGGCGTTTGTGCTTGTAGTTCGGTCATTAGCATCCTGCCCAAGAGTAGAAGAAATAAAAAAGCGAAGAATGCTACCATGAAGGGATAAAACCATATATTACACAACTCAAAGAATAGATATTACCTATTTAAATCCGCCAAAATTGGCGAGATTGCGCACATATCATCAAAACGTAACGGTCTATTTTCCTTTATCTGCATAATTTTTGAGTAAACCGATTGCCAAAATAACGAAAAGATCTTCCTTGTATATGCAAGATCTTCTTTATGTAATAGCTTGTAGTAAACTACAAGCAGATGTAATACCCGTATTTTTATTTATTTTATGAGGTTTATGATGTGGCAATTCGGCGAGCGCGTCCGTCAGGTATATGCACAAATTGGCAGTGGTGAAGTTGGCTATATTTCCGATGCGCTGCTTTGTGTATTAAAAACGTTAGACCGGATAGCTGAAAACAGCAGTCTGCCGGAAGATGTTCGTCAAGAAGCAGCTTACGCAGCAGCAAATTTATTGATGAGTGATGTCGAGCTGAAATAAATCTATGATGCACTGATGCATAACGCACTGTGCATGACCTATCAATGAAAGAGATAAACAGCTTATCACATCAGCAGTAATACGTTGTCTTGTACTTATACGGTTTACCGCGCGCCGCGTGCGCAGAGGAGTACTACGATGAAAGAGTATCAGCCTATATCTTGTGCTATTTATGACTTGCTTGAACTGGCGTGTATGCACCATTACCGGCTGCATATCACCCAAAAATCGGGCGAAGTGATTGAGGGCAAGGCACTGGATATGCAGGTAAAAGATCATCAGGAGTTTATCGTGGTACAACTGTCTGATGGGTATGAGATGACGCTGCGTCTGGACACCTTACACTCGGTCAGCCATGAGCGGTTCGGTGTCCAGTTTTTTGATTAGTCTGACGCTAAGTCAATATGACTAAACAAGCACTTATCGCGCTGATTTTGCGGGATCACTTCCCTTTTAGGCTGGCATAGTAAGCGGCTAAATCAGCCAGTTGTTGATCGGTCATGCTCTCCATCAGTGGAGTCATCATACTGGTCATGCCGCCGGTGCGATCGCCATCACGGTAGGCACGCATTGAGATATCCAGATAGGCCGCATTTTGTCCGGCCAGACTCGGATAGATTGGAATAGCGGCAATGCCCGCTTTGCCGTGACAAGAGGCACAGCTTGCTGAAAGCACTTTACCCGCTTCAATATTGCCGTCAGCTGCCAGTACCGACGAGGATACGCCAGCTGCAAGCAGCAGAGCGAAAAATACGCCTGATTTCATATTTATCCCTTTTATTATTCTGCTTTTTTATTCTTTATGGTTTGTCGTGTTGATGCAAACCCAAACAACGCAACAAACCATAGCTCGACCTGTCAATAACGCGCAGAGCTATCAGCAAAGCCACGGTTTAGCCCAGTAAATTTGCCATTGAGGCTCTTTTTCTACCGCCTGCCCTTCACGGGTGACAAATACGCCCAGTGCCGCGATCAGGGTTTCACCATAAAACAGCAGCGGAATACGATCACGCTGCCACGGCGGGATTTGATTCTCTTGCCACAGTTTTTTCAACTGGCGTGAACCGTTACGCCCGATGATATGAAATTTACCCTGCGCCCGAAAACGGATGCTGACAAACTCAGCCGGTAACGGAGCACGTACGGTAATACCACCGCTTTGCAACCGCAATTCACCCAGATGATCCGGCAGAGTTAACGGGCCAAGGCCATTCCACATGTGTACGGTATCATGCAGTGGCTGCATTTGCGGTAACAGGTACAAGCGCTGCTTAAAGCGGCGCACCTGCCACAACTGAATACCCAAAATAGGATCTGCATCAGCACGCGCAAGCGCAACCTGCGACCACAGCCGTTGCAGTTGCTCGCGTGATGGCATCAGCACACCAAGGCAGGAGAACCAGCGGCGCAGCACAGCTTGCCGCTTAAAATCAGACATGGCTTTGAGCCCATCAATTTCGATAGACTCCTCATCATCGAGCAACGCTTGCAGCGATTCGAGCAGCAACTCATCGAGCAGAGCCTCCTGCTCACCGCACAGCGCAGCACTGCGGGCAATAGCATCACCGATATGCGGCCAACGCTGGGTTAAGGTTGGCAGTACCCGTAAACGCAAGAAATTACGGTCAAAACGCGGATCGGCATTACTTTCATCTTCAATCCAGCGTAGTTGATTGTGCTGCGCATAAGCTTCGATTTCAGCACGGGTCACTTTCAACAACGGGCGTAATTGCTGCCCACGGGTAAATGGCATTCGATCGGTCATTGCGGCTAAACCGGCTGGGCCACTGCCGCGCTTTAGCGCCAGCAGTACCGTTTCCATCTGGTCATCCAGATGTTGGGCTGTGACCAAGCTCTCTCCGGCAACCAGCAGATTACTGATCGCCTGATAACGAGCATCGCGGGCTGAGGCTTCAAGGCTAGTCTGTGTTTTTTGCACCTGTACGCGCGCCACATCTAGCGGTACGTTCCATTGCGCGCAAATCTGCGCACAGTGATCAGCCCACATATCGGCATTCTGGCTTAAACCATGATGAACATGTACCGCCCGCAACACTAATGACGGGTTAAGTGTGCGCAAACGCGCCATGACATGCAGCAGTACTGTTGAGTCAACACCACCACTGTACGCCACTAAGATACGGGTATCTTGTCCGAGGCATTCAGCAGCATGTGTCAGAATAAGATCGCTGTTCATAAGATTTTAAAGGTCGTTAATCTGGATCAGCACAAAGAGGGGATAACAATCTGTTATTGATAGGATAATCGGAATTATCATACAGGTTGTTATGGCAATACGGGTAGCGAATACCTCAGCTACCCGTACGCACGTTATCGCTCAATAGCTTAGGATGCAAGGATCAAAGCACTTGCGCCCGATATTGGCTGACCGGGTTCACAATATGATTACGTGCAGCAACAATTTGGAGTTCATATTTTTGGTTTTGCAGTGTACAGGTCATCACATCATTAATCGCATTAGCGGTATGCTCAAACGCTTCACGCTCGGTTTTACCGTTTAGCAAGTTGGCCAGAAAAACAGCACTGGTCAGGTCACCAACGCCGACAGGCTGACGATCAAAATCATGCAGCGGACGGCTGATGTGCAGAGTCTGCTGCTGGCTAACCAACAACATTTCAAACTGCTCAGGATTTTTACCCGCACGGCTCAGATGCTTTACCAGCACCATTTTCGGGCCACGCGTCAGTAAATGTTTTGCTGCAGCCACGGCCTGTTCAAAATTATCAACAGCCATGCCCGACAAAATTTGCAGCTCTATCAGATTAGGTGCTAATACATCAGCACAAGGTACAGCATCACGGGTTAGGAACTCGGCTACACCATCGGCAACAATACAGCCTTTTTCCGGATGCCCCATGACGGGATCACAAAAATAGAGCGCATCAGGATTTTTTGCCTTCACCGCACGCACGGTGGCTAAAATAGATTGCCCCTGCTCTGCCGCCCCAATATAGCCCGACAGCACTGCATCACACTCATTAAGTACACCGATCTCATCCATTCCTTGGGTAATCAGACCAATTTGCTCCTGCGGAAAGACCATACCTTGCCATTTTTTATATTGGGTATGATTGGAAAATTGCACCGTATGCAATGGCCAAACATCAACACCCAGCAATTGCATTGGTAATACGGCGGCTTTGTTGCCCGCATAGCCATAAACCACATGAGATTGGATAGACAGTACATTTTTCATCAATTACGTGCTCCGAACGCGCAGCAGGGCAATCAGCGTTTAATTTGAATGGGTAAAGTAGAATAGGTTAAGAATATAAGATTTCATGAACGTAAGGTAAAAAAAACGGCGCTAAATGCGCCGTTTTTTGTATATACAAATTACTGCTTGATGATTTTCACAGTGTAACGGCCGTCGTCTTGACGGTATGCACCGTGGATATCAGTTTCGAAACCTGGGAAGTGAGCCCCGATTTCGCACAGCATTTGCAGGAAGTCCAGCACTGGGCGGCTCTCTTCGGTGATCATCTCACCTGGCATTACCAGTGGAACACCTGGTGGGTATGGCAGGATCATGTTCGCATTGATCTTACCAACCATGTCTTCCAAGTAGCACTCTTCGATGTTGCCACGCAGTTCTTGTTGGAACGCAGCGTGTGGAGTCATCACTAGCTTAGGCAGAACTTCGAACGCAGTGTACATCAGTTCTGGCAGGTTGTGATGGCAAATCAGCTTGTGAATGCCTTGTGCCAGTTCTTGAATGCGCATCTCTTCGTAGAACTCTGGGTTAGATGCGTACACGCTTGGCAGTACGTTCTTAACCTTCATGTTCAGGTCGTAGCAGCGTTTGAACTCAGTCAGGCCGCGCAGCAGGCTCAGAGCCTTGGTCTTATCGATACCGATGCTGAACAGGAACAGCAGGTTGTAAGGACCAGTCTTCTCAACGATGATGCCACGGTCGTCTAGGAACTTAGCAACCAGTGATGCTGGGATACCTTGCTCTTCTAAAGAACCTTCTTTGCTCAGGCCCGGAGTCAGCAGGGTAACTTTGATTGGGTCAAGGAACATATGATTTTCATCGATGTCCTTGAAGCCATGCCAGCCGTCTTTCGGATCCAAGTTCCAGCAAGCCACTTCATCAATGTTCTCTGGCTGCCATACGTCGAAGAACCAACCTTCGCACTCAGCACGCAGTTGCTTGATTTCCTTACGGAAACGAATTGCGCGGTCGATAGAACCTTGAATCAGACGCTTACCTGAGTTGCCTTTCATCATTGCAGCAGCAGTCTCAGTAGAGGCTACGATACCGTAATGTGGAGAGGTAGAGGTGTGCATCATGTACGCTTCGCTGAAGGTCTCTTCGTTGATATCACCTTTAACGTGAATCATAGAAGCCTGAGAGAACGCCGCCAGCAGTTTGTGAGTAGACTGGGTTTCGTAGAATACTTTACCCGGTACACGCTCACCGCTCATACCACACTTGCCCTTGTAGATAGGGTGGAAGTTAGTATAAGGAACCCATGCAGAGTCAAAGTGGATAGACTTAACATCCAGAGTTTGCTTGATGGTATCAGTGTTATACAGCAGACCGTCGTAAGTAGAGTTAGTTACTACGGCGTGAACTGGCCACTCTGCATTTGGTGTTTCAGCAATTTTCTGCTCGATAGTTTCACGAGTGAATTCACTGTGCGGGATACCACCTAAAATACCGTAAGCGTTACGGGTTGGGCGGAAGTACAGTGGAGTCACATCGCTCATCATCATCAGGTGAGTCAGAGATTTGTGGCAGTTACGGTCGATCATGATGGTGCTGCCAGCTGGCGCTGAGTACATACCTACGATTTTGTTCGCAGTAGATGTACCGTTAGTCACCATGTAGCTACGCTCAGCATTGAAAGTACGTGCAATGTACTCTTCTGCTTCTTTGTGCGGGCCTGAATGGTCCAGCAGTGAACCCAGCTCGCCTACAGAGATAGAGATATCAGACTTCATGGCGTTCTCGCCGAAGAAATCATAGAAAATGCTACCTACTGGAGATTTCTGGAACGCAGTACCGCCCATGTGACCTGGAGTACAGAAAGTGTACTTGCCTTCGTCAACATATTTGAACAGTGCTTTAGTCAGCGGAGGCAGAATCTCGTCAACGTAAGAAGCAACAGCTTGCTTAATTTTCAGAGAGATGTCTGAAGCCATGTCCAGCGCATACTCAAAGAAAGTTACGTTCAGGCGCAGATCGCTCAGGCTAACGTCCAGGCTTGAGTGGGTGTTAGCAAACGCGAACAGAGGCAGCTTTTCGTTCAGTTCGTTGATATCGCGGCACAGGTCTAAGCTGTAGTTATCCCAGTCAAATACCACACCCGCAACGCGAGCATTGTTTTCCAGCAACTTCAGCAGATCTTCACGATCGTTTGGATAAACAACTTGGAAGCCTTTGTCTTCTAAAGACGCATGCAGTTCACGGATCGGTTCTTCTTTAAAGAACGCGCCCATATGGTTCATGATAGCAATAATATTCATTTACAACCCTTACTTAATACCGTGCCATTACCTTTGTTATATCAAGATAATCAAGAGTGTAATGGCACGTTAGGAGAAGTCTTTATCGCGTTAGTCGCATAAATTACGCGGCTGAAGCGGCTTTGTCTGCGGCGCTTTTCTTACCAATTTTGTTTGCATAGAACATCAAGATGATCAGGCTAACAATAAAGGTTGCAGTCAGTTCAGCAGAACCGGCACCAGCCAGAGCGATGAAACAGAATGCTGCAGCAATTACAGACGCTACGATGCTTAGAACACTACGGGTAGTTGCACCCTCGAAACGAATCAGGTTAACCGCTGAGTAGAAGTACGGCAGCATAGTCAGCAGTACCGCGATACCGGTCAGCTGGCCGAACAGGTCAGAAGCGTTCGCGCCATTTGAACTTGCTACAGTCAGCAGAACCATCAGAGCAGTCATTTTGCAAGACGCCAGAATCAGGCCTTTCTTAGGTACGCCGTTCTTGTCCATCTCGCCATATACAGCCGGGAAGTTGCCGTCTTGTGCAGCACGAGCACCCGCTTGACCTACCAGCATCATCCAAGAACCCAGAGAGGTCAGACATGCCAGAGCAGTGAACGCAGAAACCAGTGGAACAGCCCAAGAACCAACCATCTTAGAAGTACTTACGGCAAATGGTGCACCTGATGCAGCCATTTCAGCAGCAGGGAACATACCCGCCATTACCTGAGTAGCCAGAATGTAGATGATACCTGCCAGACCCGTTCCCAGCATGGTTGCCATTGGAACAGTACGCTGTGGGTTTTCAACCATACCGGTACTTACCGCGGCAGATTCAACACCTACGAATGCCCACAAGCACAGCAGCACAGAGCTGATCACGGCTTTAGTGTTTGGCTCACCGGTGGTGTTCCAGTTAGCAACATAAGTGGCAGTATCAAACCAAGCCCAACCGAAGATAGCAGTACCTACAACAGGGATCAGAACCAGAACCAGACCGATACTGGTCAAACGGCTCACCCAAGAACCACCCAGCAGGTTGATAAAGGTAAAGAACCATACCGCACCGATACAGGCGATACCGGCAGCAACCGGCTGGTTCAAAACTGGGAAGAATGTAGACAGATACGCAACTGCGGTAATTGCAATTGCCAAGTTACCAATCCAGTTTGCATGATAATACAGCACACCAGTTTGGAAACCGAAAACCGGAGCAACCTCACCTGCATAAGCAATTGGGCCACCCTCTTGCGGGTTCTTTGTAGCAAGGCGCGCATAAACATAAGCCAATGACATTGCGCCAATCAGGGAAATAACCCAACCCCAAATAGAGATAGAACCAATACGAGCTAAGTTAGCTGGCAGCAGTGCGATACCACTACCCATCATGTTACCGGCAACAACACCTGTACAGGCAAGTAGACCGATTTTTTTCGTCGATGACATGGTGACTCCTGAATTTCATTTTTTGAAATTTCACCATTACGCTAAATATTGTGGATATAAAAAATACCCCGTATCAACGTAATGACTACTTTACTGATATGGCATCATCGTGAACCACATCAGCCTGAAGTACTATTTGTATAAACAAGCTCTATAAAGTTAAATAAACGTAATATCCCACTGACTTATTTTCTCTCTTTATGACAGCACAAACTCAGTACTGCTGATTAAGATAAATATTTTCAGCTGATATTACGTTTCAGCACCTTAACAAAACAGACCGGCTCACCTAGTAAACAACGCCTTTATCTTTGGCATTTGCTTGTTAGCATTTGCAATATTGCGTTGGCATTATCAGGCTGGCAAAAATTAAGTATTGATAAAACACTGCTTAATCACTGCCGAGCTATTTCGTGAGACAAATATATCTATCGGGCGAAAGAAAGTCCTAAAGTAAAACTAAACTTCTTCCCTCACATCAAGAAATGACACAAAGAGTACCTCTTGACCGTCATGTCAAAATGTAACAAGCGCTAAGAAAAAACAGCGAAAAAGCATAATTAAAACATTAAAATCAATGAGTTGATACGCATTTCATAATGTAAAAATAAACCTAAAAGCGTAAATCGGCACTCACAATTGATATATTTAGACACAAACCGCGCAGAGTGGAAATGAGTGTATTTTAAGCACATATAAATATCTTGATAATATTTATATTGCTTAGATAAATCCTCATCAGCGCAGAGCAATAGAACGACATATCTCATACCGAAAAAGCATCAATTCAATGGTTAACAGACACACTATTGACTAAATAGAACCGATATCGGTGACTGCAACGGTCTCATTTTCACCCAGTGCATAAAACAAACAATACAAAGCGGTGATGGCACATGCGAGCTCATCACATAAACAGTACTCCACCTACCTAAACGGCTGTAATATTACGGCGGCACTAATAACATCATCATCTAGATGATGAAATTTTAAAAGATAACCCCCTATTTTAGGATACAAAAAATATACACAACGAAAGATAAATGCATCACCACTAAACGAAAAATAAGGATATGCCATACAGCACATAATGAAGAGTAAAAAACGATGCTAAAGAAAAGGAAATAAAAAAGAGAATAGAAGGGAAAAGAAGAAAACAAAAAAGAGAACACACAGAGAAAATGAAAGAATAAATCAAAAGCAGAATGTTAAACGAAGAACACTAAAAAGAAGCAATAGAGTGCAGTGCGTAACTCATCATTACCTGCACATTGCCATTATTCGTATGACTCATTATTCAGATAAAAAGCTACCGCACTCAAATCACTTTGGAAAAGTGCGTATTTAATCCAGTAGTAGGTTCCAGGCCCTGGCTGATGATTATAGGCAGAGAGATAGGCATCCGAAGCATCACTGAATAAACCCTCAAGCTCATACACCTTACCCAAAATCACATACGACAACCAGTTTTTCTCTAACCTGACCGCCTGCTCAGCATATGACTGAGCCATGGCCAGATTACCGTTAATCAACTGAAATAGCGCCTGTAACTGCAGTAAAATCGGGTTGCCCTGCAACTCAGGATTTTCAACCAAAGCGGCCAGCTGCTTTTTAAAATCGTTACGCAACTCAGCATAGTTATCTGCCGGTTGTAGCGTCATCAGCACCATATTATTCAGCAACAACTCAGCATCGGCATAAATAAATTTCGGATAACGCTTCAATAATGACTGTAACAACTCGCGCGCAGACAGCAAAGAATCCACATCGCCATTTTGCAGCAACTGATGCGCATGATAATACTGACGCAATGCATCACCATCTTGTGGTGCAACACGGCCTAATCTATCAATCAACCCCGTTGGAGAAGCCAGACCCAACACCGCAAACACATGATTAATGACATCAACCTGCACCGTCAGTAAATTGGTTTCGGTAATAATATACCGTTTGCTCATCAGTGTTTTTTTGGTGGCATTATTAACCAAAGAAATCGCCAAAAAACACTGTGTTGCAGTGTGATGCTGCTGATGCTCAAACTGTGCATACAGCGTTTTACCGGCCGTAGGTAAACGGTGGCCAATGTAATTGGTCATATCGTGCGCGGTATACACACTGTAATTATTCAGTGCCTGTGACAATAATCCGTTAACACTGCTAATTGCACCCTGACTCTCAGCACACGGTGTATCTGTATCGGATACCCACTGGATCTCAATATCATTCGGATTCATCAGCAACGGTGCGTTCTGGCGAGCAGGGTATAAAAAATAGGCCGATAATCCGGCAAGCACTGCTAATAACAAAGAGATAAACGCCACTTTCCAACCCACCGAAGACGGCACAGGAACGGCAGCGCGAGTCTCCCCTACCCGATGGCTTGTAGATAACTCGGCAACTCGGCCCTCTGCCACACTATCGGCCACATTCACAGATAGCGTCGTGGAATGCTCTCCCCCTATCTGCGTCTGCATCTCGTTGACTTTATGGGTCTCCGATACATGATCAGCACTCGAAGCCGTATCACTTTGCTGCCCCAGCATCATAGAAGAGGTCATATTGACCGAAGAGAGTGGTGTTGTCAGTAAATCACGGGTATCGAGCATACTGTCAGCGCGCATTTCACCGGTGGGTTCAAAGCTGCTGTCAAAACTGCCATCTAAGCGATCATATGACATACACACAGTGACAGGTGCAACAAGGCGATAACCACGCTTAGGCACGGTCATAATATATTCAGGCGCATCGGCACGGCCATCTTTCAGGCTTTTACGCAGCTCTGAAATGCACTGAGTTACCACATGCGGGGTGACAATATTGCGCGTCCAGACATTATCAATCAGCTCATCGCGGCTCAGTACTTCCCCCGGATGGGCGGAAAAATAGCAAAGCATATCCACGAGTCGTGGTTCAACCACCAAAACCCGATCTTCACGGACTAATTTATTATCGGCGGCAGAAACTAGCCACTCACCCACTCGGTAAGATTGATCTCGCATTATAAGGAATGTGGTTTCATGCTATCAGCGCAAAATTTTGAGGTTGCAAGGCTAACACGCTTTCGATGTTAGAAAAACTTCCCATATCAAACAAAATTGAGAAAAACGTACTTTCCTTGATATAAATGTCACTTCACGTATGTTATATGCTCGATCCTGAGCTGTAAAAATGGCGGCATACTGCCGCCATTTTTGTTTATCATCGGTAATACCCGGTTATCACAGGCCGTAATGCCATCAACAGTAACCGTAATTCATCAAACGGTGATAACGACGATCGAGCAGCATTTCGGTATCTAGCACATCAAGATCTGATAAATCCTGAGCCAACTGCGCACGCAACGCTTCGGCCATCGCCGGAACATCACGGTGTGCCGCACCGAGAGGCTCGGGGATCACACTGTCAACCAAACCCAGCTCATGCAGACGTGGCGCGGTAATGCCCATCGCTTCAGCCGCTAAAGGTGCTTTATCGGCACTTTTCCACAAAATAGAAGCACAACCTTCTGGGGAGATCACTGAATAAGTGCTGTATTGCAGCATATTCACTTTATCACCCACCCCGATAGCCAGTGCGCCACCTGAACCGCCTTCACCGATCACCGTACAGATAACCGGTACTTTCAGCGTTGACATCACTTTCAGGTTATGTGCAATCGCCTCTGACTGACCGCGCTCTTCTGCGCCCACGCCCGGATAAGCACCCGGCGTATCAATAAAGGTGATAATCGGCAGATTAAAACGCTCAGCCATCTGCATCAGGCGCAGCGCTTTACGATAACCTTCCGGTGCCGGCATACCGAAGTTACGGCGGATTTTCTCTTTTGTCTCACGCCCTTTTTGATGGCCAATAACCATCACCGGACGATCATTTAAGCGCGCAATCCCGCCGACAATCGCCTTATCATCAGCAAAAGCCCGATCTCCGGCCAATTCATCAAATTCGGTAAAGATATGCTCAATATAATCAAGCGTATAAGGGCGACGAGGGTGGCGAGCCAGTTGCGCAACCTGCCATGCACCTAAATCGGCAAAAATCTTACGGGTCAGCTCAATGCTTTTTTCCTGTAAGCGACGGATTTCATCATCAAGATCAAAATCCATTTTTTCATTTTGGCGATTTACCGAGCGAAGCGAATCAATTTTAGCTTCCAATTCGGCAATCGGCTGTTCGAAATCCAGAAAATTCAGACTCATAATTATGTTTGTCCTAGTCAAACTCCAGCTCGACCTGTTCAGACCCAACCAGCGTACGCAGGCTAAGCAACAGTTGATCGGATGGTGTTACACGCCATTCAGTACCCAAACGTAAACGGGCCTGTGCATCGTCCCGCTGGTAATAGATATTGACCGGCACACTTCCGGCGCGGTGTGGCTCCAATGCCTGCCGGAAACGGCTGAAAAACTGGTCATCAATTTGCCTGTCTGTCAGCGAGATAGCAAGGCTGCGAATGTATTTTTCCCGCGCCTCGCCGATATCCAGTACTTCCCTGGCCGTCATTCTAAGTCCGCCAGAGTAGTCATCAAAGCTGACCTGTCCGGTCACAATCAGAATTTTATCTTTTTCTATCAGCTGTTGATACTTATCTAACGCATCAGAGTAGAGCATTACTTCTAAACGGCCGGAACGATCATCGAGTGTTAACAGGCCAATGCGTGATCCACGCTTGGTCGTCATCACCCGCGCGGCAACCACCAAACCGGCGGCAGAAGTCACCTGTCCACGCGGTGAGGCTACCATGTCTTTTAAGCGCGCCGGTACATACCGCTCAATTTCTTTCAGATATTGGGTGATAGGGTGTCCGGTCAGATACAACCCCAGCGTTTCACGCTCACCCTCAAGCCATACCTGATCAGGCCAAACCGGTACATTCGCGTAGGCTTTTTCCACTTGCTCGGGAGCATCAGCCAACACACCGAACATATCAACCTGCCCCAGAGCTTCGGCTTTGGCATGCTGATCGGCCGCTTTTAACGCTTCGGCAAGCGTCGCCATCAACGCTGCACGATGCGGGCCAAGTCGGTCCATTGCGCCGGATAAAATCAGTTTTTCCAGAATGCGGCGATTAATCCGTTTGACATCAACACGGGCACAAAAATCAAATAAATCTTTGAAATACCCCCCCTGATTACGCGCTTCAACAATCGCCTCAATCGGGCCTTCACCCACCCCTTTTACCGCGCCAATACCATACACCACCTCACCTTCTGGGTTGACGTGAAAACGGTAATGGCCGCTATTAACATCAGGCGATAAGATCTTCAGCCCCATCCGGCGGCACTCTTCGACTAAACCGACAATTTTATCGGTATTGTCCATATCGGCAGTCATTACCGCCGCCATAAACTCAGCCGGATAGTGCGTTTTTAACCATAATGTCTGATATGACACCAGTGCATAAGCAGCGGAGTGTGATTTATTAAATCCATAACCGGCAAATTTCTCTACCAAGTCAAAGATCTTCATCGAGAGTTCGCCATCAACTCCGTTGTTCTCAGCACCCTCTTTGAATGTGCCGCGCTGCTTGGCCATCTCCTCAGGCTTTTTCTTACCCATCGCTCGGCGCAACATATCTGCACCACCCAGCGTATAGCCAGAGAGTGTTTGCGCAATCTGCATCACCTGCTCTTGATACAGGATAATGCCGTAAGTTGGGTCAAGAATCGGCTGCAGTGATTCATGCTGCCACTCAACATCAGGGTAGGATATCGCTTCACGGCCATGTTTACGGTCAATAAAGTTATCCACCATCCCCGACTGTAACGGGCCTGGGCGGAACAGTGCCACCAGAGCGATCATATCCTCAAAGCAGTCAGGCTTTAGACGCTTGATCAGATCTTTCATCCCGCGAGATTCAAGCTGAAATACCGCCGTTGTCTCCGAGCGTTGTAACAGGTCAAAAGAGGGCTGATCCGTTAGCGGGATCGCCGTAATATCAACGGGAGGTAATCCCTCTTTCTCAAGGCGCGGGTTAATCATCTCCAGCGCCCAGTTAATGATGGTTAACGTGCGCAGACCCAAAAAGTCAAACTTGACTAAGCCGGCATACTCCACGTCATTTTTATCAAACTGAGTAACCGGATGATTCCCTTCAGAATCACAATACAGCGGTGAAAAGTCAGTGATTTTGGTCGGTGCAATCACCACACCACCGGCATGTTTACCGGCATTGCGGGTCACCCCTTCGAGCTTACGGGCCATGTCAATCAGCGCACGAACCTCTTCATCGGCATCGTACACCTCTTGTAGCTGTGGCTCAGCTTCAAAGGCTTTTTCCAGTGTCATTCCCGGATCTGGCGGCACTAATTTTGAGATGCGATCAACAAAACCATACGGGTGGCCGAGTACTCGCCCAACATCACGAATAACCGCTTTGGCCGCCATCGTACCGAACGTAATAATTTGCGATACCGCTTCGCGACCATACATTTCGGCAACATGATCAATCACCTGATCGCGCTTATCCATACAAAAATCGACATCAAAGTCGGGCATGGAAACACGCTCAGGGTTCAAAAATCGCTCGAACAGCAGATCAAATTCCAGCGGATCAAGATCGGTAATACTCAGCGCATACGCCACCAGCGAACCGGCCCCTGAACCACGGCCAGGGCCAACCGGAATACCGTTATCTTTTGACCACTGGATAAACTCCATCACAATCAAAAAGTAACCGGGGAACCCCATCTGGTTGATAACATCGAGCTCAATTTGCAAACGCTCATCATACTCAGGCCGGCGCTCGGCACGGGTTTTCGGGTCGGGAAACAAGAAAGCTAATCGCTCTTCCAGACCTTCGCGCGATTTAAGCACCAGAAAATCTTCGGTACTCATATCTCCGGTCGGAAATTGTGGCAGAAAATATTCGCCTAAACGTACCGTGACATTACA
>NZ_JBOFRH010000271.1:0-1168 GCF_051650925.1 Plesiomonas sp. | reverse complement strand
GTGGTCAGGATCTGGATTTTCGAGGTGTCTGCTTTGTCAGACGGGCCACCGGCATTGGCCAATAAATCCAGCAACGACATTTCATCTGACCACTCATAACGGCCGGGCTTATTGACTTGCCCGATCACCATTACCGCATGACTTGGTGCGACTTTGAGCCACGATTTTTCATTAATATCGGTTTTTTCTGGGATAAAAATAGCATCACCGGGGTTAATCGGCGGTAAAGCGCGCTTAGTGAGCCCTTCGGTATAGCCTTGTAAATCGAACGGCTCGATGCTGCCATTGGCACGAATGATGCGAATTTGACGACTTTCCGAATAGCGCGTAGGGCCACCGGCGTTAGCCAAAATATCCATAAAAGAATCACCTGGACGGCTTTCATAGGCCCCCGGTTTGGCTACTTCTCCCATGATATAAACGGTTCTGGCGCCTTTTTTAATCTGCTCTTCATCCTTGGGGATAAAAATGGTACTGCCGGGGCTTAAGGTCGGCAGAAAACTCTTATCACCAGTATCGAGAAACTTTTTCAGGTCAAACAAGGTGGGTTGGTTATCGCTAATCACTCGGATACGCTCAACTCCCGCATAGCGTGTCACCCCGCCTGCGCGCATCAGCATATCAATGACGCTGTCACCGGATTTTAAGCTGTAGGCCCCCGGGGTATTGACCTCACCAAATACTTTTACCGCTCGTTGGGCATCGGCGGCATCGCCACTTTTGGACAGTGTTGCGGCGTCAAAATCAATCTGAACATTACCGGTTAACGGTGAAGCGGGCACAAAAACGGTATCCAGTGTCTGCAGTGCCGGCATGCTGCTGCTATCACCGGTATCCAGATAGTGTTTGTAGTCAAACGCCAATTTCTGGTTATTACGCTGCACCTGAATATTACTCAGCTGGGCTCCCGGCACCAATCCACCGGCTGATTCCACGGCCAATTGCACATTGGCGTCTTCCGGCAGCTGATAATTGCCTGGTTTGCGCACATATCCCATGACATTAATCAGCAATAAACGTTCTTTGATGCTGACACTAAAACCAGAGAGATCTTTGTAGACCGATTTTAAACGTTGCCGAATTTTGTCACTGGCTTGTGGCAAGGTGAGATTGAGTAGGTTGACTTCGCCTACTTCGGGTAAACGCACATTACCCGTGCGGGTAATTT
>NZ_JBOFRH010000270.1:0-13433 GCF_051650925.1 Plesiomonas sp. | reverse complement strand
ACTACTGGCTAACCATCGGGTAGTTTTTGGCCATTGGGCTTCACTGCTTGGGAAAACTAACCAACCGGCAGTCTATGCATTAGATACCGGTTGTGTCTGGGGAAACCACCTGACCTTGCTACGCTGGGATGATCAACGTTACTTTCAGCAACCGCGGATCAACAGATAAACACCGGTCTTGTTATCCCCATCACTGAGTATTGGCAGGTTGGCGCGCTAAAATAGTAAACCGATAGGCATGCGGGTTTGCCGCATCTGCGGTGTGCGCTTCGCTGAAAACTTCATGCCACTCAGCGGCATCCCATTGCGGGAAGCGAGTATCGCCATCAATCTTGGCATCAATCAGTGTCAGATATAGGTGTGAGGCCAGCGGTAAAGCCTCACGGTAGACATACCCACCACCAATCACCATGACCTCGGGAACATCTCCGGCCAGCCTCAGCGCTTCTGACAAGGAGGTTGCCCATATAACCCGAGAGTCATTGCCCGCCTGACGAGACAGCACAATATTTTGCCGACCCGGTAATGGTCGCCCGATCGACTCATAAGTTTTCCGCCCCATGATGATCGGTTTTTTCAAGGTATTCGCTTTAAACCATGCCAGATCAGCGGGCAAATGCCACGGCATCTGGTTATCCAGCCCAATCACTCGGTTAGCGGCCATTGCCGCAATTAAACTTACTTTCATCTGGCCACTCTTTTGCAGTCGACTGTCATTCTTGGCCGCATCATAGCAAATCAGGCCATCAGAATCAGTGCGCTATTTTTTATGTGGCCAGCTTAGACGGCCTACCGTCTTAATACTGCCTACCTTCTTAGATTACCGGACGACGACGGTAAAACAGTAAACCGGGAATAGCCAGCCCCAACGCCAGTGCTCCGACAATGAAAAAGCTTTGCAGAAAGTGGGTGACCATTTGCGACATCAGCTCATGGGTATAGCCCTGATGATTTATCTCAACCAGTGCAATCATCGCTTTATAAGCTTTCACCCCCGGAACCATCGGGATCACTGCGGCAACCGTAAAGACCTTCGGATGAGCCAGATAGCGGTGCGACCAGTGCACGCCAATCATGCCAATGGTGGTTGATGCTGCCAGCGTACTCCACTCTATCGGAAACCCATAATGCAGCAGTAAAAAGCGCATGCCGTGCCCCAATGCCCCCAGCATCGCACAATAGCGCAGTGCGCGTACCGGAACATTGAACAACAAGCCAAACCCAACCGCAGGAATAGCGGCAAAAAACATATCCTGCACCAGCATCCACACTAAGTTGGCCATTATGACCACCCCCTGACATCCCACAGAGCCATTGCCATGACAATACCGGCACAGGTGGCAAAGGTCAGCAAGGTCGCCATCATCCAGCGGGCTAGCCCCATATTGACGTGCCCCTTAACCATGTCTGACAACGCATTAATCAGCGGAAAGCCCGGCACCAACAGCAGTACACTTGATGCCATCGCCAATGAGGGCTGATTGCCCAACTGATACACCAACCCAACCGAGGAAACAGAACTGGCCACAAACGCCGTCAGGCAAAAATTAACCAACGGATTAAAATGCCGCAGTGCCAGCTCTTGACGCACTAGCATCGCAATTGCGCTGGCAATAAATGTCACCGCAAAAACGGTGGCATCGCCCCCTGATAAGTGTGAAAAGCTCGCACAGGATAACCCCACCATCACAACAACCCACGAGCGCGGATAACGCAGTGGTTTAATCTTATCCAATCGTTTGCGTACTTCCGCTACAGAGAGCAGACCGCGCTCTGCCATAATTAGCGTACGCTGCACCTCGGTTACCACCTGCATATTAATACCGCGATCTACATTGCGCCGAGTGGTCGTAATACACTGCCCATTATTGAGCGTTGACAACACTATTGCATTGGCGGAAATAGAGCTTTCAACACTCTGCACGCCCAACGCCAGCCCTAAGCGCTCTGCCACCTGCTCAACCAGCGTACTCTCTGCCCCGTGCTGCAACAGCAGTAACGCACTTTGCACGCACAAACGGGTTATCTCACGCTGTCTCTCTGCTTCTGCCGACTGATCTTGATGCATTCCCTGCCGTGCTCCCGTACCAGACCTGAATAACCCGCAAAATAACATCTTGTGACATTAAACCGTTTTTCGGGATAAGAAAGGCTGATATAGAGCAAAAAAAAACCGCTTTCTGTGAACAGAAGCGGTTTTTATCGCCGTGTCTTTGTTTATCCCGAATATGGGGTAAACAGACGTACTGGAAAATAAATGATTACGGCTTGTAGATAGTCTCTACATCGTACTCATCTTCATCCCAGTCATCATCATCAAGGTCATCAGAGTCATCTGCGCCTTCCCAGACATCACTTAGCTGTTCACGGTGGTAATCATCCCACTTGAACTTCACTTCTTCAGTGACAACCTCAGGTTCAGCATCAGCTTTTGGTAGGCTCTCAATTAGCTGCATGATATCCCAGCACAGCGGGGTTACATTCTTACCTGTGGCTGCAGAGATGGTGTAGTAATCATCACCCCAACCCAGATCAGCGACGATCTTGTCGATCCGCTCTTGTGCCTCTTCTTCACTCATCAGGTCAACTTTGTTGAACACTAACCAGCGTGGTTTAGAGGCCAGCAGTTCACTGTACTGCTCAAGTTCAGAAACAATAATGCGCGCATTTTCTGCCGGATCAGAGCCATCAACAGGGTTGATATCAATGATATGCAGCAGTACACGGCAACGCTCAAGATGCTTAAGGAAACGAATACCTAAACCTGCACCTTCTGCCGCGCCTTCAATCAGACCTGGAATATCGGCAACCACAAAGCTGCGCTCGCTATCCATACGCACCACACCCAAGCTTGGGATCAAGGTGGTAAACGGATAATCAGCCACTTTCGGACGCGCCGCAGAGACTGCACGAATGAAGGTCGATTTACCGGCATTTGGCATACCCAGCATACCCACATCGGCCAGCAGCATCAGCTCTAAACGCAGCTCGCGTTTTTCACCTTCCGTACCACTGGTTTTCTGGTATGGCGTACGGTTTACCGACGATTTAAAACGGGTGTTACCCAAACCGTGATAACCGCCCTTCGCGACCAGCATTTTCTGGCCGTGCAGAGTCAAATCACCCAGCGTTTCGCCCGTCTCTTCATCAACAGCACGTGTCCCTACCGGTACTTTCAGAGTGATATCTTGGCCACGCTTACCGGTACAGTTACTGCCCCGACCATTCTCGCCACGTTCAGCGCGGAAGCTGCGCTCAAAGCGGTAATCAATCAGGGTATTTAAGTTTTCATCAGCAATGATAAATACATCACCGCCATCACCGCCGTCGCCACCATCTGGGCCACCTTTCGGGATATATTTCTCACGACGGAAGCTGGCACAGCCATTACCGCCATCACCAGCATCAACGCGAATTACCGCTTCATCGACAAACTTCATGATCGTCTCCGTGCAAAAGTGCAAACCGGGTTATTTCACGCCCGCTGCCGGTGCTCTCACAGCACGTTGAGGCAGCAGACGGTGGCCGATCGCAGAAAACATGGCGCCGGCAACCACCACCAACGCACCAAGATAACCCAGCATATTCAGCGGAGCGGCGGCAAATTGTGCCGGAGCCCACATACTCAATAGCTCTAAAAACAGTATGGTGAACAGTGGCGCTAACGTCACTATTGCACTCACTTTAGCCGAATCCCACTTCGCCATGGCTTCTGCAAATGCACCGTATCCAACCAGTGTATTGATACAGCAAAATGCCAGCATTGCCCACTGACGTGCATCCATCGCTAACGCCTGTTGCGGTTGTGCTACTGGTGAAAACAGTAAGGCACTGAGCACATACAAGGTCAATAAAATCTGTGGGGAGGAGAGACGACGCAATAAAACCTTTTGTGCCAAGCCGTACACGACCCAGACTAGCGCGGCAACCACTGCCAGTAGCACTCCTAGTGTATAAGTGCTTAAACTGGTGAACAGCTCATACAGCCGTGCATTGAAAAACAACAACATACCGCCGACCAGCAGCAACAGACCAATTACCTGATGCCGTTGTAGCTGCTCTTTTAACACCACTACACTGGCTATCAGCAACAACACCGGAGCGAGTTGAATGACAACTTGTACGACTGCTGGGCTGAGAAATTGCAACGCACTGTTGAATAAGAGGAAATTACTGGCAAGCCCAAGGGTTGCAGCCAGAATCAACCACCGATAATGTCGCCACAATAGCGCAGGTGAGGGTAAATTACCGCGAACAGCCAGCCAGATACCTAATCCAATCGCTGCAGTGGTAAAACGAAACCACACAATGGTGTAGGGATCGACAACTTCCAACGCCTGTTTCATGGCAATAGGCAGTGCGCCCCAAAAAATGGCGGTCAGCAGCGCCAGAAAGAATCCCAGCATAGCGTGCTGTCGCATCATATGGCTCCCGATAGCTGATATAAAAAAGCCCCGCAACTGCGCGGGGCTCTTCCTGTGAACCGGTCAAGGCCAGTAATTAGTCAGCAATGATGCTTACATATTTACGGTTGTTAGGGCCTTTAACTTCAAACTTCACTTTACCGTTAGCAGTTGCAAACAGAGTGTGGTCTTTACCACAACCCATGTTTACACCAGCGTGGAACTTAGTACCACGCTGACGAACGATGATGTTACCTGCCAGAACAGATTCACCACCGAAACGCTTAACACCTAGGCGTTTGCTTTCGGAATCGCGGCCGTTACGTGTGGAACCGCCAGCTTTTTTATGTGCCATTTGTCCGTTCTCCTAAACTTAAGCGCTGATAGCTGTAATTTTGATTTCAGTGAACCACTGACGGTGGCCCTGCTGCTTACGGCTGTGCTTACGACGACGGAACTTAACGATCTTAACTTTGTCGCCACGACCGTGAACTACAACTTCAGCTTTAACCATACCGCCGGCTACGAAAGGTGCACCGATTTTGATATCTTCGCCATTGGCGATCATCAGTACTTCTTCGAATGCAACTGATTCACCAGTTGCTACGTCCAGCTTCTCCAGGCGAATGGTTTGGCCTTCGCTTACTCGGTGTTGCTTACCACCACTTTGGAAAACCGCGTACATATAAAACTCCGCTCTTTTTCGGCACCGCAGACTCGATCTTATAAGTCAATTTGGGTGCTCAATAAAACTATTCAATAGGGCGCGAATTCTACGCAAAAAGCCGCTCAATGACAAGAGCTCTTCTGGCAATATCGGAGAAAAATTCTCCAACTTGCCCTTGCGCGTTTCCGTTCCTCGTTTTTAAGGTACAATCCATGCAGACAAGGTTTTATTATGGACTGATCTTCCCCCTATGATAACAAAATTAGAAGACTGACGGACTATGAAGCTTGAAGAGATTCGCGCCTTAAGCAATGCCGACATGGAAAATGTGAATGCGGCCATTTTGCAGCAACTCAATTCAGAGGTCGCACTGATTAATCAGCTCGGCTATTACATTATCAGCGGAGGGGGAAAACGGATCCGGCCAATGATCGCGGTTTTAGCTGCACGCGCACTGAATTATCAGGGTGATGGGCATGTTACCGCGGCGGCATTTATTGAATTTATTCATACCGCGACCTTGCTGCACGATGATGTGGTTGATGAGTCAGATTTGCGCAGGGGTAAAGCCACCGCAAATGCAGCATTTGGTAATGCAGCCAGTGTGTTGGTCGGGGATTTTATTTACACCCGCGCATTTCAGATGATGACCAGCTTAGGTTCACTGCGAATTTTAGAGCTAATGGCAGCAGCCACCAACGTGATTGCTGAGGGTGAAGTACAGCAGCTAATGAACTGCAATAACCCTGATATCACCGAGCAAGATTACATGCAGGTGATTTACAGTAAAACGGCGCGGTTATTTGAAGCGGCTGCACAGTCATCGGCGATTTTAGCCAATGCCAGTGATGAGCAAGAGTGTGCCATGCGTGATTATGGCCGTTATCTTGGTACTGCTTTCCAATTGATTGATGATCTGCTCGATTACAGTGCCGGTGAAGAGCTGGGTAAGAATCTGGGCGATGATCTCAACGAAGGCAAGCCTACCCTACCGTTGCTGCATGCTATGCAGCACGGCAATGCTGAACAATCAGCGATGATCCGCCATGCTATCGAAAAGGGTAATGGCCGTGATTTGCTTGAACCAGTCCTTGAGGCAATGCAGCAGTGTGGTTCACTTGAACACACCCGTTTACGGGCGGAAGAAGAGGCCGATAAAGCAATTCACGCACTAGCATGCATTCCGCCAAGCCCGTACCGCGAAGCGCTGGAAGGGTTGGCACATCTGGCTGTTTACCGCAGCCATTGATTCGATGGATCGGTCCAATCACTTTTTGATCCCGTGATTGGTTGATCCTTCGATCAACACAAGCCGTGCGGAACACGCACGGCTTGTAGCAATATGCCTCAGCTAGATTATGCTCATGATCACGCTGTTTACATATAAAAATACGCTAGGTGATCTATTCGCTAACCTCTTAAGATCGGCATTGGCGTAAAAAGATCTGCGCTGATCGTATCTGATCGGGCTAACCACCCTCCTACACAGTGGCTCGGTATTTTTATGTTGCCGTTTTTACTATTACGCTGTGATTACACTGTTGCTTTTACATGATGGCTTTTACACTATAGTAAAGAAGCCTATAAAAAAGGCTGCACAATCGGCAGCCTTTATTGACAACATTACGTGCCCGATTAACGGTTAGCCGTTAACAAATGCTTCACCCAATGCAATTTCATCACGCAGAGTCGGTAGCATGCTCTCAAGGGCATTTTGTTCAAACGCACTGAGTGTACCAATCGGTAAATACTCTTCAATACCGTTAGGGCCTAGCACAACTGGCTGTGCAAAAAAGCGTGAGTATTGCCCGTCACCTTCTACATAGGTGCACTCAACAATTCCCTTCTCACCCTGCATAGCACGCAGCAGCGACAAACCAAAACGTGCCGCAGCCTGCCCCATAGAGAGGGTTGCTGAACCGCCACCAGCCTTTGCTTCAACCACTTCAGTACCGGCATTTTGAATACGTTTGGTCAGCGCAGCAATTTCGTCATCACTGAAAGTAACACCTTCAATTTGTGATAACAGAGGCAAAATAGTCAGCCCTGAATGGCCACCGACAACGTGAACATCCAGATCCTGTGGCTGCTTATTTTTCAACTCGGCCACAAAAGTATTGGAACGGATCACATCGAGTGTAGAGATACCAAACAGTTTACGCTTATTGTAAACACCGGCTTTTTTCAGCACTTCTGCCGCAATAGCAACCGTGGTGTTAACCGGGTTGGTGATAATACCCACACATGCAGTAGGGCATACAACAGCCACTTTTTCGATCAAGTTACGCACAATACCGGCGTTAACATTGAATAGATCTGAACGATCCATACCCGGTTTACGCGCGACACCCGCAGAGATCAGCACAATATCAGCACCTTCCAGTGCAGGGCTTGGATCTTCGCCAGAGAAACCTTTGATCTTGACTGCTGTAGGAATGTGACTGAGATCGACTGCAACACCCGGAGTCACGGGGGCAATGTCATACAGGGAAAGATCAGAGCCTGCTGGAAGTTGAACCTTCAACAGCAGAGCCAGAGCTTGACCGATGCCGCCTGCAGCACCTAAAACCGCAACTTTCATCCTTAATGCTCCTTGTAAAATCCTATTGTGTTGGGTATCAAGATGACTAGACACTAATCCAACATCAAACTAAACACAATCTGTTAACACACAGATTGAGAGTTAGCGCAAAGCTGGCTCAATGTTGCGTCATATACCGATTTAATTCTATTTCGGTTGTACGGGCAGCGCCGGAAAATAGCGCTGATGTAACGCAGCCAGCGAACCATCGGTACGCATAGCATCCAGTGCATTATCCAGTTCACGCTTTAAAACATGGCTCTGTTTTGGTAACGCAATTCCCAGCCCCTGTCCGAAATAATCACGTGAGGTGTAGGCGTGCCCCAAAATTTTCCACTGACTCTCTTTATGTTGATTCAGCCAGTTCAAGGCAACGGCCTGATCGGTAAACACCGCATCAATATTTCCAGCAATCAGATCAGAAAAGGCCTCTTGATAACTGGCATAGGGCAAAGGTGTAATCTCTTCCCCTAAATGACCATCTACCACAAAATTCATCAACGTTGTGCCAGTTTGTACCCCGACTAAGCGCTCTTTGAGCACATCTGGACCCGCCACATTATCAGCATTAACCACCAATACAGCGGCATTATCCAGATAAGGCTGGGTGAAATTCATCAGTTGTAAACGGGTGTTATTGATATCTAGCGCAGCAATGGCAGCATCATATGCACCAAGGCGCAATCCGGATAGGATCGTGTTAAAGGGCTGTTCAATGAACTCACAACGGCGTTGCAAACGATCACACAATGCCATCGCCAGCTCAATATCAAATCCGGCTAATTGCCCCTGTTCATTATGGTATTCAAAAGGGGGATAAGTCGGATCGGTAGCAAAACGAATAGAAACTGACTCATCTGCCTGCACGAAAAAGCAGCACAGGAAACTAATTGAAACAAGAAAACGCGCCATTTTACACCTTATGCACACAATCTCAGTTGTTTGAGTATTGAAAATAAATGAATTTTTATGCAGTATGAGCGCTGTTTTTTTGCATTTTGGAGCCCATAATGCGTAGCCCAGATAAGCAAGAACAACTCATTCGTGCGTTTAAAGCGCTTCTAAAAGAAGAGAAGTTCAGTTCGCAAGGTGAGATCGTTCAAGCATTATTAGATCAAGGTTTTCGTAATATAAACCAATCTAAAGTATCACGCATGCTGACCAAATTCGGTGCGGTACGTACACGCAATGCGAAGATGGAGATGGTTTATTGTCTGCCAGCAGAGCTTGGTGTTCCAACCACTTCCAGCCCATTGAAAAATCTGGTTCTTGATGTTGATTATAACAACGCACTGATTGTTATACACACCAGCCCCGGCGCGGCACAGTTAATCGCGCGAATGCTCGACTCGCTCGGTAAAGCGGAAGGTATTCTCGGCACGATTGCCGGTGACGACACCATTTTTATTACTCCTTGCCGCACCATTGAAATTGAAGTTTTATACCACTCAGTTCTGGAGCTATTTGAACAGCACGAGTAATAACTACCGTCATTGGTTTTGAAGCAAAAAAGCCCGTTAGGGCTTTTTTGCTATGGCCAACTGATTGAACGCCAACCTACTCTCAAACATCAACCATCTTCATCGGTTTAATCACGCCAATAAGCTGGGGACATCAGCACCAAAAAGGGGAAAATCTCCAGTCGGCCAAACAGCATTGCTAGCATCATCACGTATTTTGAGGGCTCTTTAAGGCCACTAAAATTTGAACCTGATGCGCCATAACCAATACCCATGTTATTGATACAACCGGCAGTAGAGCCAATCGCGGTATCAAGGGTTTCACCAAATGCGGTCAGTAAGAAGACAAAAATCAGCGTCATCATGACATACAAAAAGAAAAAGCCGAGTACTGCCAATCCTTGGCGATCATGAATCGGTTTGCCCGCCATTTTCAGTGATACAACCGAACGCGGGTGGATCAGTAGTTTGACCTCTTTGACACTTTGCGCAATCAGTACCAAGATCCGCAGGGCTTTGATCCCGCCACAGGTTGACCCAACACACCCCCCAAAAAAGCTGGCACCAATCAGCAGAAAAGTAACATCAACCGGCCAATCTGGATAACCGGCCGTGCCTAATCCGTTATCGGTCATCACCGACATAGACTGGAAAAAACCGTGATAAAAAGAGGCCCACAAATCAAAGGTATTTGAACGGTATAGCCCCCAGACCGTGTAAGCAACCACACAAAAACAGACCAGAATATATAATCTGAACTCCGGATTGCGGCTGATCACTTTAATATTGCGGCGCTGAAATGCGATAAAGTAGAGTGCAAAGTTAATACCGGCCAGAATAGAGAATACACCGGCAACCAGCTCAACGCCGGCGCTATTAAAATAAGCCACACTTTCGGTATAAGTAGAAAATCCCCCTAACGAGATAGTGGCAAAAGCGTGGCAAATAGCATCAAACCACCCCATCCCCACAGCTCGAAAACTGAAGATACAAGCAAATGTCAGCGCGCAATAGACAACCCACAGACTCTTAGCGGTATCCACAATACGTGGCGTCATTTTCTCATCTTTCATCGGCCCGGGCATTTCCGTTTGAGCCAGCATTCCGCCTACACCAATAAAGGGAAGTACGGCAATGGCTAAAACGATAATCCCCAACCCGCCAAAAAAGTTCAGTTGAGCGCGGTAATACAGCAAGCTTTTCGGTGCATTGGTAACATCACTTAAAATCGTCGCACCGGTTGTGGTAATACCTGAGATGCTTTCAAACAGCGCATCGGTCAGGCTGATATCCACCCCTTTTAGCATCACCATCGGCAAGGTGCTGAAAAATGAAAACACCAGCCAAAATATCAATACCACTAAATAACCGTCTTTTGTCCCCAACTGTGACTTATTATTTTTCGTCCAATAGTAGGTCATCAAACTTAATAATAGGGATATGACAAACGATTTAAAGTAAGCGGCTGATTCTCCATCACCCTCATAAATAGCAACAAATATCGGAATAATAAATGTGACGGAATAAAGCGCTAACAAATAGCTATTTATCTTTAAAATCGCCTTGAATTTACCGGCTGTAATCATGCAAAAACCTTACTCTATTTCAGGCAATTAAAGCGTAATACGAAAATAACCTATTCAAACTGCCTCTCAAAACTCCGCGATAACAGCGGGCGATTCTGACAGGCCTATTCAGGGTGCAGCAGTCGATCCTACCGCACAAATTGCTTAGCGCCAATCCCACAGAGAATAGCAAACAGCTCTTCTTGTACGTAAATGGCCTAGCAAATGTGCGGCTCGCCACAAAAATGCGATTTACCTCGCAGAAAGGTGCTCAAGTGCAGTCAGCAACTTTTGGTGAATACCACCAAAACTGCCATTGCTCATCACTAAAATATAGTCACCCTCTTTGGCAGTACGCATGATCATGGTGACTAACGCATCGACATCCGCAGCCCAGTGCGCTGGCTGTACACACGCTTCTGCTACGTCAGTGACCATCCATGGAATATTGGTAGGTTGTAGCAGGAAAACTTCATCAGCACGCCCCAAAGCGGGCGCCAAATCCTGCTTTTGAACACCCAGTTTCATGGTATTAGAGCGTGGTTCAAGTACGGCGAGAATACGGGCTGTACCACCAATTTTAGCGCGTAACGCCGATAACGTGGCAGTGATTGCCGTCGGGTGATGGGCAAAATCATCATACACAGTCACGCCTGACACACAGCCTTTGAGCTCTAAGCGACGGCGTGCATTGATAAACTGGCTTAATGCAGCACAGGCATAAGCAGGTTCAACCCCTACATGGCGGGCGGCGGCAATCGCCATCAGGCCATTGTGCATATTGTGCTCACCTACCAAGCCCCAGTGCACTTCGCCGACATACTGCTGATCAAGCTGAACACTAAATTGTGCCGCATCATGGCTCAGTTTTTCGGCCTTCCATTCACCGTTTTCACCGGTGCTTTCAACTTCGCTCCAGCAGCCCATATTCAGCACCGCTTTGACGTTGTTATCATGCTGCGGCACGATCAATTTTCCGTTGTTCGGCACAATGCGAACCAAATGGTGGAACTGTTTTTGGATCGCATGCAGATCATCAAAAATATCCGCATGATCAAACTCAATGTTATTGAGGATCAGCGTACGCGGGCTGTAGTGCAGGAATTTCGAGCGCTTATCAAAAAAAGCACAATCGTATTCATCAGCTTCTATCACGAAAAACGGGCTGTTACCCAACCGAGCTGACACATCAAAATTTCCCGGCACACCGCCAATTAAAAATCCGGGCTCATAACCACAGTGCTCTAAAATCCACGCCAGCATGCCTGCGGTGGTGGTTTTCCCGTGTGTACCGGCAACTGCCAGCACCCAACGATCACCTAACAAATGATCATGTAGCCACTGTGGGCCTGAGGTGTAAGGCAAATTGTTTGCCAACACATATTCAACACATGGATTACCGCGTGACATGGCGTTGCCAATCACGACACAATCAGGCTGTGGGGTTAACTGAGCAGGATCGAATCCTTGAATAATATCAATGCCTTGCTCTTGCAATAAGGTGCTCATTGGTGGATAGACGTTATTGTCAGAACCGGTCACGGTATGGCCCTGCGCACGCGCTAATAGAGCTAATCCGCCCATAAATGTGCCGCAAATGCCTAAAATATGAATATGCATAGCTAACTGTTCTCACCCTCATGATTTATCGTGCATTCTACTCTCGTCTGCAAAAGAGAGGAAATCAGGCTGTCAAAGTGCGGAAATGTTCGACAGCGCAGGATATTTTTTATCATTATCGCTAAAATTGTGAACAGGTACGCAAACGTTTGGTTTGAAGACCTTCGTGCTGTATCACTGTACGCCTACTCACATGATAAATAATCAGGAAGATGACAATGAAAACACTTGGCGAATTTATCGTCGAGAAACAGCAGGATTTTCCCCATGCAACGGGAGAGCTGACTTCTCTGCTGGCCGCAATCAAACTGGCCGCAAAAATTATTCATCGCGATATTAATAAAGCCGGTTTGGTAGATATTCTGGGTGCTAACGGCCTTGCCAATGTGCAGGGTGAAAGCCAAATGAAGCTAGATGTTTATGCCAATGATAAGTTGAAAGCCGCACTGCAAGCACGCGGAGAGGTAGCCGGTATCGCCTCAGAAGAGGAGGATGATATTGTTATCTTTGAAGGTGATCGCGGTTGTAATGCCAAGTATGTGGTGTTGATGGATCCGCTAGATGGCTCATCAAACATTGATGTGAACGTGTCGGTCGGGACTATTTTTTCAATCTACCGCCGTATCACGCCAACAGGAACACCGGTAACACGCGAAGATTTCTTGCAATCTGGCAATCGGCAAGTGGCTGCCGGTTATGTGGTTTATGGTTCATCAACCATGTTGGTGTACACCACTGGCCGTGGCGTACATGGCTTTACTTATGACCCGAGTCTGGGTGTTTTTTGTCTATCGCACGAAAATATTCGTATCCCGCAAAATGGGGTGATTTATTCGATCAACGAGGGCAATTACATCAAATTCCCGCAGGGCGTAAAAAAATACATTAAGTATTGTCAGGATCACGACACCGCCAGCAAACGCCCCTATACCTCACGCTACATCGGCTCGTTAGTGGCAGATTTTCACCGCAATATGCTCAAAGGCGGGATCTATATTTACCCAAGTACAGCCAATAGCCCAAAGGGAAAATTACGTTTGCTGTATGAGTGCAACCCGATGGCATTTCTCGCCGAACAAGCAGGAGGAAGAGCCAGTGACGGTACGCACCGCATTTTGGATATCGTTCCCAGTGAAC
>NZ_JBOFRH010000269.1:0-2489 GCF_051650925.1 Plesiomonas sp. | reverse complement strand
GGATTAAGTGGCCGACCGTTACAGCATCGCAGTACTGAAGTGATCCGTAAATTATCCGCTGAGCTGAAAGGGCAGTTACCGATAATCGGTGTCGGCGGGATTGATTCAGCCATTGCCGCGCGTGAGAAAATGGCTGCGGGAGCATCACTGGTGCAGATTTATTCTGGCTTTATTTATCATGGTCCGCGTTTAATTAAAGATATTGTGTCCCATCTCTGATTATTTCTGCATAAAAGGCCAGACAGGGGTTTGCAATAACGCCTGTCTGGTTTACATTTATCCTGTACCTTGCCGTTTTATAAAACACACTGTCTACACTGATAAAATACATTAGGTCTGATAATGAAAATCAAGCCGGACGATCGCTGGAAATGGTATTTTGACGCCGAGTTTGACCGTTTAATGCTCGATCTTGCCAATGGAATGGTATTTCGCTCCCGGCTCGCGGGTCGTTTTTTGATTGCGGATATTTTTTCTGGCTGTGCATTTACGGTCGAAGATACAGCGCAATATTATGATTATATGGATGGCTTACACGCTAGCCCACTGACATCAGCACAGAAAGCGGAATTAGTTTTAAACGCCGTTGCTGCGCAACGCTTTTTAAAACCGGTAATGCCAAAGAGTTGGTATTTTGCCCAAATCAATCATGGCTATTCACCGGAAATGGGTGAATTGGTTCAAGTACAATTGGTTGATAGCGAAGAAAAAGTATTGCTGTTTGTGGTGGAAAATAGCGGTAACGCCAGTTTGTGCTTAGTTGCCCAGCCACAGATGATCCTCAATGATCGTCCTCTGGCTCTCGGCGAGCCGATTAAGGTGATGAATGATCGCCTGTCTCCAGCCTCTACGCTGGCCTACGGGGCGTATGCGTGTGCGGGTTAATCGCGTTTCATCAGCATGGCTGAGTATGTGAAATACATAAATTGTGTGATGTAAGTCACTTTGCGGTGATTTTCACGATGAGTATTTGCATAAAAGTTTGATGCACCTCTTTATCTGACAATAGTCAGATCCTTATACTTCGCTCCTTCTATACTACGGAGCGCAAAAGTATGAGCATTCTTATGGCAATCGCACTGACTACCGGTCTTCTATCTGGTCTTTGGGCTTGGGTTGCGGTCAGTCTCGGTTTGCTCAGTTGGGCGGGTTTCCTCGGCTGCACCACCTACTTTGCGTCTCCAGTCGATGGGTTACGTGGCTTGCTGCTTAGCGTGCTGACTAATCTGAGCGGTGTTTTCTGGGCAATCGTGATCCTGCATGGCAGCGCATTAACTCCGCATCTGGAAATTGCTGGTTATATGCTGACCGCAGTCGTCTCTTTCTTTATGTGTATCCAAGCCAAGCAAAACTGGCTGAAATTCATTCCAGGTACATTCATTGGCTGCTGCGCGACTTTTGCGGCTAACGGCCAATGGCAGGTGGTTGTGCCATCGCTGGTGTTAGGTGCAGTATTTGGTTATAGCATGAAAGCCAGCGGAGTTTGGCTGCATGGCAAATTAGCGCAGAAGAAAAATATGCAGTCAGATCAGCATGTGACGATACAAGAAAGTGTCGAAGAAAAAAGTGCAGAGAAATCGGTACAGTCTGCGTGATGCCCATGGCAGTAGTCTGCTAGGAGCACATTTCCTTCCCTGAATAGCACATCGTTTATCTTAAATAACGCTTATCAGACTAAGTAGCATGATGTTTTGCATGCTACTTATCGTTTTCTTTAATAGCAGCCTGTTTAGCGCTATACACCGCTTAGATAACGATGCTTTCAACCACTCGGCTTACTACATCTCGCTCGGGTGTGGCTCTGCGGAGCATGACCGGTTTGGATTCGCTTGAAGAGGGGGCCTCAAGCGTCATGCGCCGCGGGATCCCTAAACATGGTGCTTTCTCGCCATTGACCAGCTGACCGTGGTAATGCTGCAAATGTTGCCGGAATTCAGTCAGAGTGGGGCGCTTTTCTGGCTGGTGCAGGCCTTCAATAAAGCAGCGCTCAAACAGTTGCTGCAATGTATCAGGGATCATTTGCCACAATAAGTACCATTCACCTAATGGAATATGGTGCTGGCCATCGGCACTAATGTTACAGCGCGCATAAGGGAAAAAGCCCTTCGTCATATTATCCGCTAAGCTTTCCCCTCCTTGATGATCAAATGGGTGTCGCCCCATCATTAACGTCATAAAGGTGATCATCGCCACGGCGTAGCAATCGGAGGCAGCGTTGCGTTGCGTTTCTTTCAGTGATTTTCCCCGAAATTCGGGCGGCAGCAGGCTTGGGTGACCAACGGTACAGGCAAAAACTTGCTTATCAAAATGTGGGATTTGGAAACTGTCACAATCGAGCAATGTGACCGTACCGGTATGCGGGTCGCACAACAAATTGTGCGGATTAAGATCGCCGACAAAAATATTTTGCTGATGCAAAGCATCCAGCGTGGTTAGCAGATTGAGCAGATAGCCCACTAACTCGATGCGATTGAGTGCCGGCGCATGCT
>NZ_JBOFRH010000268.1:0-19729 GCF_051650925.1 Plesiomonas sp. | reverse complement strand
ATTTATACCCTGCTGACCATTGGTGATGGTCTTGTCGCCCAGATCCCTTCTCTGCTGTTGTCGATTGCGGCTGCCATTATGGTGACGCGGCAAAACCGCGCCGAAAACATGGGCGATCAGCTGGTTGAGCAGATGACCGGCAACCCGAAATCACTGATGATTGCTACCGGTATTTTGTTTGTGATGGGGATCGTGCCCGGCATGCCGCATCTGGCCTTTTTGTCATTGGCACTGGTATTTTCCGGTGTGGTGTACTGGAAGCTAGAACAGCAAAAACGGCAGATAGCACAAGCTGAAAATACCGCCAATACCACGCCTGATGCGCTACCTGCGCCGCAAAAAGATCTCTCGTGGGATGATGTACAACCGATTGACATTATCGGGCTTGAAGTGGGATATCGTCTGATCCCACTGGTTGATCGTGGTCAGAATGGTGAGCTGCTAGAACGGATTAAAGGGGTGCGTAAGAAGCTATCGCAGGATTTGGGCTTTTTGCTGCCCTCGGTACATATCCGCGATAATCTTGAACTGCAACCAAGCACCTATCGCATCATGCTGATGGGCGTAAATTATGGTGAGGCTGAAATTCGCCATGATTGCGAATTAGCGATTAACCCCGGTCAGGTGTTTGGCAATATAGAGGGGCAGGCCACCCGTGATCCGGCGTTTGGGCTGGAGGCGGTCTGGATAACCCCCGATCGCCGCGAGCATGCTCAAGCGCTCGGTTATACCGTGGTGGATGCTGCGACTGTAGTCGCAACGCATATTAGTCAAATTTTGATTAACCACGCCTCGCAGCTCATTGGCCATGAAGAGGTGCAAAACCTGCTGCAAATGCTCTCACGCAGCGCGCCAAAGTTAATTGAGAATTTCTCCCCAGACACATTGCCTCTCGGTACTGTGGTCAAAGTACTGCAAAACCTGCTCAGTGAAGCTATTCCGGTGCGTGATATCCGTACTATCGTTCAAACACTAACGGAATACGCACCGCGCAGCCAAGATCCTGATGTATTAACTGCCGCCGTTCGCATTGCTTTGCGCCGGATGATAGTCCAAGAGATCAATGGCAACAATCTTGAGCTACCAGTGATCACCCTTGCTCCTGAACTGGAACAGATGTTGCATAAGACCATGCAGGCCGCAGGCGGTGATGCGGGCGGTATTGAACCTGGATTGGCTGAACGGTTGCAGCAGTCAATGTTGCAGGCAGCACAAGAGCAAGAGCTACAGGGTGAACCTGCCGTTCTACTTACCTCAGGGGTATTGCGCTCCACCATGGCGCGCTTTGTTAAAAATGCCATACCCAGCTTACGGGTACTCTCTTATCAAGAAGTGCCGGATGATAAACAGATCCGCATTGTTAATTCAGTCGGTCGATAACGCCGCCAGGGGCCAGTGTTGAAAATCAAACGTTTTTTTGCCAAAGACATGCGTGAAGCGCTCGATCAAGTTAAAGAGCATCTGGGACCAGATGCCGTCATCATGTCGAACAAAAAAGTGGAAGGCGGTGTTGAAATTGTTGCCGCATTTGATGATGCGGTATCTCCTGCACCTGTCAGCCGCGCCGAGGAAGATGAAGCCGTCAAGCGTGAGCTGGTGGCACAACTCACGGCTGCCCGTAAGCGGATCCAAGAAGAGAAGCAGGGTAGTGTGCCCTTTGCATCACCGGCAAAAAAACTCTCTTTTTCTGCAAATGAAGACGATAAGCCCGTTGTCTCAGCTCCGCAAAGTGGATTGCGTGGCGCATCATCTTATCTATTACCGGAAAACCGTGTGCCAGAAAAGCGTGCGGCTGTAGACAGTCGTACAGATGAGCAAGAGCCGCCGGCTGACTCGCTCAGTGCCTTGCTTGCACGTCAGCAACGCCAGCGGCCAGATGGTGTAAGTGAACAACCACATGCTACGCGTCAGCCACAAACGCCAGCCTCCGCTCTGGGGCAGACAAGCAGCAGTTCAACCCGTTCACGCTCACGTTCACATGAAAATCACCGCGCTATCGAACAAATGCAGGCTGAAATGTTATCGATACGTCGTCTGCTTGAACATCAGGTTTCCAATCTGATGTGGCAAGAGATGGAGCGTAAAGAGCCGGTACGTGCCATGTTGATTGATCGGCTGTTGCAAATGGGCTTTCCGGCTGAACTTTCTGAGCAGTTGATCTGCTATATCCCTGAAAATACCGCTTTGGCTGAAGCTTGGTCACTGGTGTTGACCCTACTCGAAGAGCAGCTGACCATTGCTGAAGATGATCTGCTCAAGCGTGGCGGTGTGGTTGCGCTGATTGGCCCAACGGGTGTGGGAAAAACCACCACCATTGCCAAACTTGCGGCACTGTATGCTATGGAGTACGGCGCAGAGCATATTGCACTGGTGACTACCGATAATTACCGCATTGGCGCACATGAACAATTAGCAACATATGGTCGTATTTTAGGCTGTCCGGTACGGATAGCTAAAGATGCCGATGAACTGGCCGCTGTACTGTATCAGTTACGGCACAAACGCTTTATTTTGCTCGATACCGCCGGTATGGGGCAGCGTGATTTACGTTTAACCGAGCAGTTAAATACGTTGATGCAGGCTCAAGGTGAGCGGATACGCAGCTTTTTAGTTTTGCCTGCTACCGCGCAGCGCAGCGTACTGCAAGAGACAGTGGAGCATTTTCGCCGTATTCCACTGGCCGGAACTATTCTGACCAAATTAGATGAGTGCTTAAGTTTAGGCGAGGTGATGAGTGTCACTATTCAAAACGCTTTGCCGATCAGTTACATCACCGATGGTCAGCGTGTACCGGAAGATATTCGTATCGCCAACCAGCAATATTTAGTGAATCGGGCGGCAGAGTTGCTGGATAAACACACCTCTGCGCAGCATTTTTGGGCGAGCAAAGAACGGACTCTTACTCAGACAGTAGACTTTTATGACTAATGCGGTGTTGAACGATCAAGCCAGTGGCTTGCGCAGCCTGGTGCAGCCAGCCCGAACCAAAGTGATTGCCGTTACCGGTGGTAAAGGCGGTGTGGGTAAAAGTAATATCACCTTGAATGTAGCCGTTGCGTTGGCACGCCAAGGGGTTCGGGTCATGATTTTTGATGCTGACCTGAGTCTGGCGAATGTTGACCTGCTGCTGGGGTTGCGGGTCGGCAAAAATCTTTCACATGTACTGGCCGGATTATGTGAGCTGGCCGATATCATTGTCGAAGGGCCATATGGGTTAAAAGTGATCCCTGCATCTTCGGGAACACAATCAATGACCGATCTTTCTTCCGCGCAACATGCCGGATTAATCCGCGCTTTTAGCGCACTACAAGATCAAGTTGATGTGTTACTGATTGATACCGCTGCGGGTATCTCTAACATGGTAATGAGTTTCTCGAAAGCGGCACAAGATGTACTTATCACCGTGTGCAACGAGCCAACATCTATTGCCGATGCCTACGCTCTGATTAAAATTTTGAACCGTCAGCACGGTATTTCACGCTTTAAAATTGTAGTGAATATGGTGCTGAGTTATCGCGAAGGGCTTGAGTTATTCAGCAAATTGAGCAGTGTTACCGAGCGTTTTCTTGATGCTAATCTTGAACTGGTTGCCTGCATTCCGCTGGATGATCACGTGCGTCAAGCCGTGCGTAAACAGCAGGTAGTTGTTGAAGCTTACCCGCAGTCACCGGCTGCGCTGGCGTTGACAACACTGGCAAACCGAGTGCGGACATGGCCTGCACCAAACCATCCAAACGGGCAGCTAGAGTTTTTTGTCGAACGCTTGCTGCGCCGGTCGGTTGATGTCGGGGAGGGTCTCCGTGAGTAAAGCTCTTGCTTACCGACAGTGTCAGGATCGTGATAGCGAACTGATGCGTTATGTACCATTGGTTAAGCGCATCGCCTGCCATCTGCTTGGGCGTTTGCCTGCCAGCGTATTGCTGGAGGATTTAGTGCAGGCTGGCATGATCGGGCTGCTTGAAGCGTATCAAAATTACGATGCCAGCAAAGGTGCAAGTTTTGAAACCTATGCGGGTATCCGTATTCGCGGCGCAATGCTCGATGAGATCCGTCGTGGTGACTGGATCCCCCGTTCAGTGCACCGCAACAGCCGCAGCATTACCGAAGCGATTAGCCAGCTTGAGAAACAGCTAGGGCGTAATCCGCGTGATAGTGAAGTGGCTGACTATTTGCAGGTATCGGCTGATGCTTATCACCAGATGCTGCAAGATGTGAACGGCGGGCGGATTATCGGTTTTGATGATTTGGGCGTGCCTGAAGACATCGCCTTTGCACCAGAGGCGCGTCATCAAGACTTGCCTTTTCTGGGCGTAGAAGAGGGGAATTTTCAGCAAGCTCTGGCCGATGCTATTCGCACTCTTCCCGAGCGTGAAGCCCTGATTTTATCGCTTTATTATGATGAAGAGCTGAATTTAAAAGAGATCGGTGCGGTACTGGGAGTCAGTGAATCCCGGATCAGCCAGATCCTCAGCCAGACGATGCACCGTTTACGTGCCAAATTACAGGCATGGTCTGCGGTGTAAATGCCACCCTATTTTAGTCAGTAAAACCTCACCGGAGGCTCCTTTGGACAAAGAGATAAAAATCCTGATCGTTGACGACTTCTCCACGATGAGACGCATCATTAAAAACTTGTTGCGCGATTTAGGATTCAACAACACACATGAAGCCGATGACGGCACATCAGCCTTACCGATGCTGCGTAGCGGCAGTTTTGACTTTGTGGTGACAGACTGGAACATGCCTGGCATGCAGGGGATTGACCTGCTAAAAGTGATCCGTTCGGATGACGACCTACGTCATTTACCGGTGCTTATGGTTACCGCGGAAGCCAAGCGTGAGCAGATCATTGAAGCGGCGCAAGCGGGTGTGAACGGTTATATCGTCAAGCCGTTTACCTCTGCAACATTGAAAGAGAAACTCGACAAAATTTTTGTACGGATGCAGTAACACTGCTGATGCACAGTGATAGCGCCATAAAACGGAAGAGATCGATGATCACCCTTGAACAAGCCCGAGAGTTGGTGAGTTTACTTGAAGCTGGCCAGCAAGATGAGGCTAACCAAGTTATCACCACGCTGGCGGCTAATAATTATAACACCCTATTTAACGAAATCGGAAAAGTGACCCGTGTTCTGTACAGTGGTCTGTCCGAATTTAAACTTGATCCACGCTTAAACCAGCTGACGCAACAGGATCTGCCTGATGCGCAAGGCCGCTTGAACTATGTTGTTAGCATGACAGAGAGTGCGGCAAATCGCACCATGGATGCGGTTGATGCCGCGTTTCCAATTGCTGATGGCCTGGCACAACAGATTGAAGCAATTTTACCGGTTTGGCAGAAATTGTTTAACCGTGAGATGGAGCTAGGTGAATTTAAAACACTCTGTATCGAACTCGATACCTTCCTAAAACTGACTCAGCAACAGAGCGACCAGCTACGCACGCAATTGACTGAGATCCTGATGTCGCAAGATTTTCAAGACCTGACCGGTCAGATTATTCGCCGCGTGACAGGGCTGGTAGGGGAAGTTGAACAGCACTTGATCACCATCATGAAATCGTTCGGCATGCCGGAAAACGAGCAACCCGAAGAGATCACCCGTGAACAAGCAATCAGCGCCGAAGGGCCAATTCACGATCGCGAAAAGCGCAGTGATGTGGTGCAAAACCAAGATGATGTTGATGATCTGCTTTCCAGCTTAGGATTTTAACTGCCAAGCAGCCCCGCGTCTGCGCCATGTTCAGGAGTAAGTGATGAGTTTTGAATTAGATGAAGAGATCCTGCACGATTTTCTGATTGAAGCCGGTGAAATTATTGAACGGCTATCAGAACAATTGGTTGAGCTAGAGAAACAACCCAATGATAAAGAACTGCTCAATGCTATCTTTCGCGGATTTCATACCGTTAAAGGTGGCGCAGGCTTTCTTTCGTTAACCGCACTGGTTGATACCTGTCACGGCGCAGAAAATGTGTTTGACGTGCTGCGTAACGGAAAGCGCAGTATTGACTCCAATTTGATGGATGTGATCTTACTGGCACTCGATACTGTTGTTGCTCAGTTTCAGCAGATTCAGCAAGGTGATGAGCCTGAGCCTGCGGCCCCTGCATTGCTGCATGAGCTGCATCAGTTGTGTGATCCCGATAATGTCATAGAAAGCACCAATATCGGTGTTGATACTAGCCAGCCACCGGTGACCACCGCCTCGGCCGATAACGTTCATCTTGCATCGGCAACGAGCTTATCACCCGCGAACTCATCTTTCCCTAACGTATCTAACGGCAGTGCAGGGCAACTGTTGGCTGATCGTCAGTTTGGGCTGGATGATATCTCTGATGATGAGTTTGATAGTTTACTTGATGCGTTGCACGGTGTTGGGCAATCACCAACGCCTGATGCATTGAGCAATTCGGCACTGAAGTCAGCCGCTTCTGATGTCATAACACCTACGAGTAAGAATACAAACTCAACGCCTGTAGTGCCTACACCGTCGGCCAATACCACTCAAGCAAACAGCACTCATGATTCGGAAGCTGAGGGGATTTCGGATGATGAATTTGAGCGTTTGCTTGATGATCTGCATGGTGTCGGCCAATCGCCGAATAACTCACCTGCGGCAGCGGCAACACCCGTCTTAGCCTCAACGTCTGCACCAGCACAAGCCAATGCCATTTCAGATGATGAATTTGAGCGTTTACTTGATGATTTGCACGGCGTTGGCAAAGGGCCGGCACCGGCTGTGACAGCGGTACAACCGGCAGAATCGCTACATCCGCTTCCTTCCGCAGCACAAAGCGAATCAGCCCCTATTACCGAGGCACATCCTGCGCCAGCGACTGTGGCAGGCAACAGCGTACCCACTCCGGCGGCTAAAAATGCCGTCGCAGCTGAAACCACACTGCGGGTAGACACCAAAACACTCGATGAAATCATGAATATGGTGGGTGAACTGGTGCTGGTACGCAATCGTCTGGTGAGTTTAGGGTTGAACAGCGAAGATGAAGAGATGGCAAAAGCCTGTGCCAATCTTGATGTGGTTACGGCTGACTTGCAAGGCGCGGTGATGAAAACTCGCATGCAGCCCATCCGTAAAGTTTTTGGCCGTTTCCCACGCGTGGTGCGCGATCTGGCGCGTAGCCTGAAAAAAGAGGTACAGCTTGAACTGAGCGGTGAAGATACCGATTTGGATAAAAATCTGGTTGAGGCACTGGCCGATCCGCTCGTCCATCTGGTTCGCAACGCCGTCGATCACGGCATTGAGATGCCTGACGTTCGCCAGCAGGCCGGTAAGCCAGCACAAGGCTCGGTACGTTTGTCCGCCTCGCAAGAGGGGGATCATATCCTGCTGATTATCGAAGATGATGGCGCAGGAATGGATGCCAACAAACTGCGCAGCATCGCGGTAAATCGCGGCATGATGGATGAAGAGACGGCAGCACGGCTGAGTGATAACGAAGCTTACGCACTGATTTTTGCCCCCGGTTTTTCCACGAAAAAAGAGATCTCTGATATTTCGGGGCGCGGTGTGGGAATGGATGTGGTGAAAACCAGTATCACCAAACTCAACGGCGCAATCCATATTGACTCCGAACAAGGGCGTGGTACACGCTTAGAGATCAAAGTACCGCTGACGTTGGCTATTTTGCCGACTCTGATGGTTGGAGTTGCCGAACAAACATTTGCCTTGCCGCTGGCCTGTGTGAATGAGATTTTCCATCTTGATCTGCGCCGTACCAATAAAGTTGACGGTCAGTTAACCACTATCGTGCGCAATAAAGCCATTCCACTGTTTTATTTGCAAGACTGGCTGGATAAAACACACAGCAGCGAACCACGGCCGCAATTTGGTCATGTGGTGATAGTCCAGATAGCACATCAACGAATTGGTTTTGTCGTCGATACTCTGATTGGTCAGGAAGAAGTGGTGATCAAAGCACTCGACAAACTGCTACAGGGTACGCCAGGTATGGCGGGTGCTACCATCACCAGTGATGGCGGTATTGCCTTGATCCTCGATGTTCCCGGTCTACTAAAACACTATACCGGCCGATAACTATGATGGCGGTTGCGGCTAAGGCTGATACCGCCAATAAACATAAAAGATGCCGGCAAGGTGCCCGACAAAAAAGAATAAGTAGAGAGATGATGAGTATCAAAGTGTTGGTGGTGGATGATTCGGTATTTTTTCGCCGGCGGGTGAGTGAGATCCTCAATAGTCATCCGCGAATAGAGGTGATTGATACCGCAAGCAATGGTCGTGATGCGCTGGAAAAAGTGCAGCAATTGAAGCCTGACGTTATCACTATGGATATCGAAATGCCGGTGATGAACGGGATTGATGCTGCGCGCGCCATAATGCGTGTCAGCCCGACCCCGATATTGATGTTCTCTTCGCTGACCCACGAAGGCGCAAAAGCCACACTTGATGCACTTGATGCCGGTGCAGCTGACTTTTTGCCGAAAAAATTTGAGGATATTGCTCGTGATCGGGAAGAAGCTGTCGCAGTACTGCAACAGCGAGTGATCTCGATTGCTCGCCGACGTCGTTTGCCCGTACAACGTACTGAAACTGCGGCGACATCGGCAGTGAATCCTGCGCGTACTCCATTAGGTACAGTGCTGAAGTCTTCTGCTGCAGGGGCCGTGTCAGCCCTTTCTGGGGGGCAGGTTGCCCATAGTAGTGCAACACGGACAGTATTATCCGCGCCGCACTCGCCGCGCAGTAATGCGCATCCACGTCGTAGCGGTAAAAGTTACCAATTGTTAGCCATTGGTACATCAACTGGCGGGCCGGTGGCATTGCAAAATTTACTAACACAGTTTCCGGATAACTTTGCACAGCCTATTTTGCTGATTCAGCATATGCCAGCTACCTTTACTGCCGCTTTTGCTGCCCGCTTAAACAACCTGTGTAAAATCAGAGTAAAAGAGGCTGCAGATGGCGATCTATTACAGGCTGGCGTGGCGTATTTAGCACCCGGTGGTAAGCAGATGGTGTTAGATGGCCGCCCAGGATCTATGCGTATCCGTATTCTTGAAGGTGGTGAGCGCATGAATTACAAACCCTGTGTGGATATCACATTTGCATCTTGTGCTCGCCAATATAAAGACAAAGTGTTGGCCGTGGTGCTGACCGGTATGGGCGCTGATGGGCGCGATGGTGCAATGTTGCTGCATACACAAGGCGCAACTATCTGGGCACAAGATGAAGAGAGTTGTGTGGTATATGGTATGCCACAGGCAATAGTGAAAGCTGGTATTGCTAGCGAAATTTTACCATTGAGTAAAATCGGCCCGCATATTTTAACGGAAATGGGCGCAATTTAGCCCGTTTGCCACTGTAGCGTTTCTCTTTTCAGAGAACGATACACTTAAGAGATGAGTACACCCTCTGTTATTACTCAGGGCGCTGATTTTTCTCGTATCTCGAAATAAAAAATAGTAAGAAAACAGGTTGAGGAACCGAACATGAGCCACATCAAAACGATGGAATCAGGCAGTCAGCGCGATCAGGTGTTGCAGTGGGTGACCTTCAAGTTGGGGGATGAAACCTTCGGCGTGAATGTAATGCAGGTGCGAGAAGTGCTGCGTTACAGCGAAATTGCCCCCGTACCGGGAGCCCCAGCCTATGTGTTGGGTATTATTAACCTGCGCGGTAATGTGGTGACTGTCATTGATACCCGTGCCCGTTTTGGTTTATATCCAAATGCGATTACCGACAATACCCGTATTGTGATCATTGAAACAGAACAGCAGGTGATCGGTATTCTGGTTGATAGCGTGGCAGAAGTTGTCTATTTGCGTACCTCTGAAATTGATAAAACACCAAGTGTTGGCACTGATGAAAGTTCACGCTTCATTCAGGGAGTATCGAACCGCGAAGGCGAGCTGCTGATTTTGGTCGATTTAAATAAATTGCTGACCCACGATGAGTGGGATGAGCTGAGCGGCTTGTAATGACTATCGTGATCATGGCGCTGCTTGGCGTACAGGGCGTTATTTTACTGGGCTTACTGTGGGGATTCTGGCGTTTGCGTCAGCAACACCAGTTGGCGTTACGGCGTGTTGAGGCTAGTGAAGTGCTGCTAAAAGCCGCCAGACGACAATTTGAAACCATGGATAAAACACTTGAAGAGCTGCATGGTGGCTTTATGGGGTTAGGCAATGAGCTGCATCAGGTAACAGACAAACAAGATCGCCTTACCCAAAAGCTTGCTGAAGTTACCTATGCTGATCCCGAGCAACGTTTGTACAGCCGTGCCACTAAATTGGCTGAAATGGGGGCGGGGCTAGATGAGCTGATGAGCGAGTGTGAACTACCAAAAGCGGAGGCAGAGCTGTTGCTAAATCTGCACCGTCAGATTAAAGAGCGCCGCGGATAGGCTTAACCGTATCATTATTGATGACGACAGATGATCCTGCTTGCGCTGGATCATCTTTCCACGCATTTTCCCCCGAAAAGAGAACAAAGCGCATCATTTGCGCTTGAATTTAGGGGCTGTTCACGTGAGAATTCACGCTAACTTGCTGAAGTAATTGAACTTTTAATAACCATTAAGAGTTATTGTACTGTATGTCAAAACCCAGTAGTAGCAAGTGTTGAAATAACCGATTGTGCCATTGATTGTGTTATTATTGTGTAATCTTTATCAATGTGTTTACAAAAACCATGCTGGAAGCCTGTGAATTAAGCTGTATCCGGGGTGAGCAATTACTGTTTTCCGGACTCAATTTCACTGTAACACCGGGAGAACTGGTACAGATAGAAGGCCCTAACGGTGTCGGAAAAACCAGCTTGCTGCGGATTCTGGCGGGTCTTTCACATCCTGCATCCGGTGTGGTGCGCTGGCAAAGTGAATCAATTACGCGTAGTCGCGAAACCTACCATCAAAGTTTACTCTACCTTGGCCATCAAGCCGGTATCAAACCGGAGTTGAGTGCATGGGAAAATCTGGCGTTTTACCACAAAATCAACCTTGCGCGAGCAGGGATCTCCACCCATGACATCTTACCGGCACTGCCTAATATCACGCCTGATGACCTGTTTGAGGTCCTTGCTCTTGTCGGTTTGGCAGGGCGTGAAGATCTACCGGTTTGGCAGCTCTCTGCTGGGCAACAACGTCGTGTCGCATTAGCCCGTTTGTGGCTGACATCCTGCCGATTATGGATCTTAGACGAACCATTGACCGCCATTGATCGTCACGGCGTACAGGTGCTGACGCGTCTATTTGAACAGCATGCGGAGAAAGGCGGTATCGTCCTGCTGACCACCCACCAAGAGATGCTTACCCAACGTTCAACCTTACTGCGCAAAATCAGGCTGCAAGCGCTAACGGAATCTGCTGATCCATCTCAAGTGCAAGATCAGATCAGGCACGGGATTAAGCATCAGGAGAGTAATTCGCATGATTTTCACTGATATTATCCGCCGTGAGTTGCGTATCGCCATGCGCCGCAGAGCCGATATCGTCAATCCGCTGTGGTTTTTCCTGATGGTGATCACCCTCTTTCCGTTGGGGATCGGCCCCGAGCCTGCGGTGCTGATGCGCATTGCACCCGGTATTATTTGGGTTGCCGCACTGCTCTCGGCTCTGCTTTCACTTGAGCGGCTGTTTCGGGATGATTTTCTTGACGGCTCGCTCGAGCAGATGATGCTGCTGCCGATTCCCTTGCCGCTTGTGGTGCTGGCCAAAGTCTGTGCGCACTGGTTACTGACCGGACTACCTCTACTGCTGCTCTCACCGCTGGCCGCGTTGCTCCTTTCGCTCGATACCGCCACATGGCGAGCGATGGCTCTGACACTGCTATTGGGTACACCAACACTGAGCCTGCTAGGGGCTATTGGGGTTGCGTTGACCGTAGGTCTGCGTAAAGGCGGTGTGTTGCTGAGTTTATTACTGCTGCCGCTCTTTGTGCCGGTACTGATTTTTGCTACTTCAGCAATAGATACTGCCAGCATGCAGCTACCCATTAACGGGCAGTTGGCCATTCTTGGCGCAATACTGGCCGCTACCCTGACGTTTTCGCCTTTTGCGACCGCGGCAGCATTACGCATTAGTGTTAATTGATTTACGTTGATTTACCGGTGCAAATTTGCAGACTGTTGACAACACAATGTGAATGAATAGAAGGCCTTGTATCCCTAGCATGGCCTGTATGTGGCGTGCATCATTGATGTGAATAATTTTTCTACAGAATATGTTTAAACCCGTTTTTTGAACTATTTTTTGAACCATTTTGTGAGCAAGGGTATCTAGAATGTGGAAATGGTTACACCCGTTGGCCAAACCTGAAGTGCTGTATCGCCTGTGCGGTACGCTGTTACCTTGGTGTGGTGCAGCCACCGTGCTAACACTGTTGCCTGGTATTATCTGGGGGTTAGCTTTTGCTCCGGCTGATTATCAGCAAGGTGACAGTTTTCGGATTATGTATATCCATGTTCCGGCCGCAATTTGGTCTATGGGCGTGTATGCCAGCATGGCTGCCGCTGCATTTGTCGGGCTGGTATGGCAAATTCGTCAATCAGATATGGCAGCAGCAGCCATGGCCCCGATTGGTGCGGTATTTACCTTTATCGCTTTGTTTACCGGTGCGGCATGGGGAAAACCCATGTGGGGCGCATGGTGGGTATGGGATGCCCGCCTTACTTCCGAGCTGGTGCTGCTGTTTCTCTATCTGGGGGTCATGGCGCTCTACAGTGCCTTTGATGACCGCACACTGGCAGCGCGTGCAGCCGGTATTTTGGCGCTGGTGGGCGTAGTCAACTTGCCGATTATTCACTTCTCAGTAGAGTGGTGGAATACCCTACATCAGGGTGCAAGTATTACCCGTATGGCAAAACCGGCCATTGATAACCGCATGTTGTGGCCACTGCTGCTGTGTATCGCCGGATTTTTATTTTTCTTTATTACGCTAACCCTGATGCGTTTGCGTAATGCCCTATTACAGCGCGATAGCCAGCGTCCGTGGGTGCATGCACTGGCGCATTCACAAGTGCATTCAGATTCACAGCCGTCTGCCGGCACAACCGACAAGGAGTGTTGAGATGACCCCTGCCTTTAGTTCACTGGCTGACTTTTTCGCCATGGGAGGCTACAGCTTTTATGTCTGGCTCTCGTTCGGCCTGACCATATTGTGCATGGCCGGTTTGTGGTTTAGCAGTTGGCGTGAACGCCGAATTATTTTACGTGATGTGTTGCAGCGCAGTGCGCGGGCGCGTCGTATGCAACAAGCTCACCCGCGGGAGAACCAGCTATGAACCCACGCCGTAAAACGCGCTTATACATTATTTTAGCCGTGGTGCTGGGCATCTCATTAACCACAGGGCTGGTGCTGTATGCGTTGCGTCAGAATATCGATCTCTTCTACACCCCAACGGAACTTGTTCAAGGGAAAGGGGTTAATCACCAAAAACCGGAAGTGGGGCAGCGTTTGCGGATTGGTGGTCTCGTGGTACCCGGTTCGATAAAACGTGATCCTGAATCACTGAAAGTCTCTTTTAAAGTGATCGATATCGGCCCGATGGTTACGGTTGAATTTGAGGGTATTTTGCCTGATCTGTTTCGTGAGGGGCAGGGCATAGTGGCACATGGCACGCTAAAAGATGCGACCACCATTGCCGCCTTTGAAGTACTGGCTAAGCATGACGAGAACTATATGCCACCGGAAGTTGCAGAAGCGATGCAAAAAGGCGGACACCAGCCAGCAACGGCTGCGCCGCAACAAAATAGCCCGCAACAACAGGATCAACAGAAAAGCAGCGGGGAAGTGAAATGATCCCAGAAATTGGTAATTACGCTCTGAGTCTGGCGCTGGCCGTCTCACTGCTGCTAAGCGTTTATCCGCTAATCGGTGCATCGCGGCAAGATACCCGACTGATGGCAGTCTCTCGGCCGTTAGCATGGGCACTGTTTGCAACTGTCGGGATCTCTTTTCTTTGCCTGACCTATGCCTTTATCTACAACGATTTTACTGTGGCTTATGTCGCGAATAACTCCAACAGTCAGTTGCCTATCTACTACCGGATCTCTGCAGTATGGGGATCGCACGAAGGCTCACTGTTACTGTGGGTGATGTTGCTGGCGGGCTGGACTGCCGCCGTAGCACGGTTTAGCCGTCAGATGCCGGCAGATGCGGTGGCTCGCGTGTTAGCGGTCATGGGCATGATTAATGCCGGATTCCTGCTGTTTATTATTATTACCTCTAACCCGTTTACTCGTACGCTTCCTTACTTCCCAACAGATGGGCGCGATCTTAACCCGCTGTTGCAGGATATCGGGCTAATTTTCCACCCGCCATTGCTGTACATGGGCTATGTCGGCTTCTCGGTGGCTTTTGCCTTTGCTATTGCCTCACTGATGACAGGGCGTTTAGATACTGCATGGGCGCGCTGGTCACGCCCGTGGACACAAGCTGCATGGGTATTCCTAACAGTTGGTATCGTACTGGGGTCATGGTGGGCTTACTATGAGCTGGGCTGGGGTGGCTGGTGGTTCTGGGATCCGGTTGAAAATGCCTCATTCATGCCGTGGCTGGCAGGCACCGCTTTAATGCACTCACTGGCAGCTACCGAAAAACGCGGTACGTTTAAAGCATGGACAGTACTGCTGGCAATCAGCGCATTTTCGTTAAGTTTACTGGGCACATTTTTGGTGCGTTCTGGTGTACTGGTTTCCGTGCATGCTTTTGCCTCTGATCCGGCCCGTGGCATGTTTATTCTCGGTTATTTAGTGCTGGTGATCGGCAGCTCACTGCTGTTGTATGCGATCAAAGGTGGGCAAGTGCGTAGCCGCGTACGCAATGAGCTTTACTCCCGTGAGAGCTTCTTGCTTGGCAATAACGTCATGCTGGTTGCCGCATTGATTGTGGTATTGATTGGTACTTTGTTCCCATTGGTACATAAACAACTGGGCTTAGGCAGCATCTCAATTGGTGCGCCGTTCTTCGATACCCTGTTTACTTGGCTGATGGCACCGTTTGCCCTGTTGCTGGGTGTTGGGCCGTTGGTGCGCTGGCGCAGAGATGAGCCTTCTGCGCATATCAAACGTTTGATGATAGCTCTACTGATCACCTTCGCGGCCTCTGTTGCACTGCCGGCTCTCATGATGGACCAGATTAAAGCGATGACGGTTGTCGGCCTGCTGATGTCGATTTGGGTGATAGTGCTGACACTGATGGAACTGCATGAGCGCGCTACGCATCGCCACCGCTTTTGGGTGGGGTTGACCAAGTTACCGCGCAGCCATTGGGGTATGGTGCTCGGCCATTTAGGGCTGGCTGTTACGGTTATTGGCATTGCATTTACGCAAAACTACAGTGTTGAGCGTGATGTTCGCATGGTTGCGGGGCAATCTATTGATATTGGGCAGTATCACTTTACCTTTGAAGGGGTACGTGATGTTAAAGGCCCGAACTACGAAAGTGCGCGTGGCATACTGCAAGTCTCTGAAAACGGCAAACAAGTTGCTACTTTGCATGCGGAAAAGCGTTTTTATCCAGTCACTCGTGCGGTGATGACCGAAGCAGGAATTGATGCGGGAATTACCCGAGATCTATATGCCGCACTGGGTGAAGACTTGGGTGACGGTGCATGGGCGGTGCGGGTTTACTACAAACCGTTTATCCGTTGGATCTGGTTTGGCGGCCTGTTTATGGCGCTCGGCGGCGTGCTCTGCATGCTTGATCCCCGTTATCGCTTGCGTAAATCGGCCCCTGCTCACAACACGTCAGCAAAAAGCGAGGCTGAATAATGAAACGTAATCTGCTGTATATCCCCCTTGTTCTATTTTTAGTGGTTGTTGTGGCATTTTTGGTTCAGCTCATTCGTAATGCTGGCGGAGAAGACCCAACAACCTTGGAATCTGCATTGGTAGGAAAACCGGTGCCAGAGTTTACGCTGGAGTCACTCAATCAGCCGGGTAAAGAGTACGATCGTAGCCTGTTTGTGACCGGCCAGCCGATGCTGCTGAATGTGTGGGCAACGTGGTGCCCGACCTGCTATGCCGAACACAAATACCTCAATCAACTGGCTGCAAACGGTGTTCGGATCATTGGCCTGAATTATAAGGATGACCGCACCAAAGCGGTAAAATGGCTGAATGATTTGGGTAACCCTTACCAGTACAGTTTGTTTGATGGGAGTGGTTTGTTAGGCATGGATTTAGGTGTATACGGCGCGCCGGAAACCTTTGTGATCGACGGAAAAGGGATTGTGCGTTACCGCCATGTGGGTGATGTAAATGAACAAGTTTGGCAGACTACCTTAAAACCGTTGTATGAAAAACTACAGGAAAAGCAATCATGATCTTGCGCAATACATCGCGCCGAAAGTCAGGCTTTAGTGGCCGAGTCATTGCGCAGTGCAGCGCGTTAGTTGCCGGATTAGTGCTGGCTGGTAGCGTGTGGGCAACGGTAGATACGTTTGAATTTAGCAGCCCACAGCAAGAACAAGAGTATCGCAGCCTGACAGAAATGTTGCGTTGCCCAAAATGCCAGAACAATAATATCGCCGACTCAACGGCTATTATCGCAACGGATATGCGGCAAAAAGTGTATGAATTACAGCAAAAAGGCTATAGCAAAGATCAAATCGTACAATATATGGTTGATCGCTATGGGAATTTTGTCACCTATGACCCTCCGCTGACTCCGGCAACCCTGATTTTGTGGGTTGCACCACTGTTGTTTGTGCTGGTCGGGGCGGGAGTGATTGTCGCACGTAGCCGTAAGGGGCGCTCTCAACATAAGCGTGCTGACGTACAGAGTGCAGAGAATAACGGCTCAAAAGGTCATGATGCTAAGGGTATCGATGTGGTGATGCTGAGCGCAGAAGAGCAGGCGCGATTGGACGATCTGTTAAAACCGGTTGCCGCAAAAAAGGATGAATCATGATGCTATTTTGGATGACAGCCGCACTGTTATTGCTGCTGGTTTGTTTAGCGTTTGTCTTGCCCGCGTTCAGACAACACTACCATGCTGACAACAGATCACGCGATGCATTGAATAAAGCCTTCTTTAATGATCGCCTGCGTGAACTTGATAGTGATGATGATCAGGGGCTATTGCCACAGCGTCAGGAGATGGTCAGCGAGCTGCAACAAACATTGCTGGATGATATTCCAGTGGCCAGCACCACGTCAGCAGCACCGTTAAGCCGTTGGGTTCTGCTGCCCGGTGTGCTCGTACTGGCGGGGCTGAGTATCGGTTTGTATTGGGGATCAGGGGCATATTCTGAGGTGAGTGCATGGCAGCAGGTGGCAAACAATCTGCCGGCACTGTCAAAACGGGTGATGGAAGAGGATAAAAATCCGCTGACACAAGAAGAGCTCACGCAGTTTGCACTGGCGCTGCGTACCCGTTTGCAACAAGAACCGGATGATGCGCAAGGCTGGTTATTGCTTGGGCGTGTAGGGTTGGCATTGGGTGATGCTTCAATGGCAACTCACTCACTGGCTAAAGCCAATACGCTTAGCCCGAATAACTCAAGTATTCAACTTAGTTACGCACAAGCCCTGATTTTATCTACCGATGAGCAAGATAATCAGCAAGGCCGCAGCTTGTTGGCCGATGTTTTGCGTACTGATCATACTAATATTCAGGCACTCAGTTTACTGGCATTTAGTGCTTATGAGCGTGGCGATTACCCACAAGCCATCAGTGCATGGAAAATTATGCTAAAATTATTGCCAGAAGGTGATAGCCGGATCACAGTTGTGCAACGCAGTATGGCGCAGGCCGAACAACAGATCAGTGCGCCGAAGACCTCGGTTAGCGTAAATGTGGCCATTTCACCGCAAGCGCAAGCTGCTCTGTCAGACGCGAAAGTGCTCTACGTATCGGCCTTAGAAGCGGGTTCACCCATTCCGGTGGCAGCCAAGCAGATACCGATTAGCCGTTTTCCATTACAGGTAACGCTCAGTGGCGCTGATGCGATGATAGCAGACCGCCCGTTGAGTGAAATAAAGAATCTGGTGGTGCGTGCCCGTTTATCGCTTGACGGGCAGGCAATGCCACAATCAGGTGATTGGTACGGCGAAAGCCAGCCACTGGTTTTTGATGGTCAGGCGCAGGTTAATATCACCATTGATAAACAGAAACCTTAATAACGAATTTAATGTGGGCTGACGTTCACTCAATGGAACAACATGGATAACAAAATTGCGCTTAGTGTGTTGCTGGCAACCAGTCTACTGGCTGGTTGTTCAACAACGGCGGAAAAAGCAGACGCCACAAAAGTAAACACACAGGTAACAGACTCAAACTCAGAGATTTATGATCCGTTTGAGGGGTTTAACCGCACTATGTGGAATTTCAACTACACGGTGCTCGACCCCTATTTTTTACGACCGGTTGCCGTTGGGTGGGATAGTATTCCTAAACCTGTGACAGCAGGGGTTCGTAATATGCTCAGTAACCTTGATGAGCCAGCCAGTGCGGTAAACTATTTACTGCAGGGAAAACCGAAGAAAGCGATTATTCATTTTAACCGTTTCTGGATTAACAGTACCTTTGGTTTACTCGGGTTAGTAGATGTTGCTACGCCAGCGGGACTACCAAAACAAGATCAGCGTGAGTTTGGTCATGTATTAGGGCATTACGGTGTGGGATATGGCCCGTATGTCATGGTCCCTGCTTATGGGCCATTTACGCCACGTCAGGATCTCGGAGGTATTGTTGACTCAACGTACGTACCGCTGGCGTTGTTAACCCCGTGGGGTTCACTGGCAAAATGGGCCATTGAAGGGGTAGATACCCGTGCGCGCTCATTGAATAAAGATGCTCTGCTGAAGAACTCATCAGACTCGTACATTCTGATCCGTGATGCCTATTTCCAGCATCAAGACTTTATTGTTAATGATGGCCATGCATCACAAAAAGAGAATCCGAACGCAAAAGAGCTCAGCGATGTGCTTGATGAAATTGATTAATTTCTACATTCGTGATTAATCCGTGCACTAAAAAGTACACAGAGCTCTATTGATATTTATCGATAAAAAAGGCGCTGATCTAAGATCAGCGCCTTTTGTTTAGACACGGTTATTGAGATAACTTATTTTTCTATTCTGGCCGCTTTTATCCGTTTTTTTCCATCAAAAAACATACGACAACTGCACGCCGGTTAGCCAGATATCACCGCTCGCCTGACCAATAAAACTACCCGGAACATGGTGTTCGCTCGGATCAGAAATATGGCTGCGCGGCTCACTCACATCCGCTTTTTTACCCATAATGTAGGTCAGCCCCAGATCAACGGTCATCGCAGGTGTCATGGCATAACCGACACCGGTACTGAGCCAATAGCGGTCAGTTTCCGGTATGCTGAGCGTGCGGTTGGCATGGCTTACCGCAGCCCTGTCGTAGGCAACACCGGCTCGCCAAGTAGTTTGCTGATCCATTTTCCATGTTGTTCCCACCGCTAAACGGTAGGTATCGCGCCAGTTCTCAATTTTTACCGTATCACTACCAATTCCATCAATATTTGCTACTAGAGAAGCGAATTTACTCCATTGTGTCCAGTTGAGGCTTGAGTGAATCGCCCATTGCGAATTGAGTGCGTGAACGGCGGCCAGCTCAGCGGTTGCTGGCAGTGTTAGCGGTAAAACGCCAGCCATCTTTTTATTTGGGTTTGTAGGGTTATAGGCCAACCCATTTGCGTGCCCAGTTAAATCCAGTTTTACCTCTGACCGGTAGCTTGCACCAATACGCGTTTGCTCTGTGGGTTGCCATAC
>NZ_JBOFRH010000267.1:0-1555 GCF_051650925.1 Plesiomonas sp. | reverse complement strand
TCCGGCAAGTTCGCCTTCTGCCGCCGCTTGCTCTCGTATCCTGACAAACTGTTGAGCGCCATGGGTGACGATATCGGATTTCTTTACGGCAAGCGGGGTGGTAAGCGGCCCAAAGGTGGCTACGCTTGTGTAGCTCGGTTGGTTGTTGTGGTGGGTTAAGCGGCAGGTCGTGACTTTTTTATCTTTTTTAATCACCAGATAATTCTGACCGTGGGTTATCCGCGCCTTATTCTGGATGCAATCCTCAAGAGCTTGCTTATCGTGTTGGTCTTTTTCGACAACAAACACTTCAAAGTGTACGGCCTTTTGGTCGGGGTCAATGTTAAATCCCGAGGTGGAGGAGGTGGCTATTTGGTGCTCACCCCAGTGGCCGATCATATCTCCAGCCTGCACTATTATTGGGTTTTGGCTGCGATCGACGACTTTATCGAACTCGATGGCGCTGTGTGATTCGGCAGCCAGTGCTGTGCCTATCTTGCTTTTTGCCAACCAGCCGACAGCGTTTTTGTGGGCAGAGGGCATATCCTGATTCGCACTGTCTTTTACGATGTTGTTGCCCGCCTTGAACACCTGTACTTTACGAAATTCGGTAGGGCCGCCGTTAATGGTCACTATCTGTTGTACTGCGGAGACAACTACTTCGCTGCCTGCTGAGAGACCAAGGCTTCCTGTTGTACTTTGTGGTGTTTTTCGCAGCCACGCATTATGGGGGATTTTATAGCGTGCAGGTTTACTTTCTGGTGGTGTCATCCAGCGGGGTTTAGTTTTGTGCTCCGCTTTAATGTATTGGGTTGCGACATAAAACTGCGGAGGTTCACCGGTTTTAGGGGTGGTATAACGCACTAATTGGTAGGTATGGGGTTCATTTTTCAGGTTGCGGCGCTCTGAGGGATTATCCATTAAGATAATTTCCGCACCTTGACGCGCTGAACCCAATTTGTCTTCTGCCTTGAGTTGTAATCCGGCCATTGCGCTGTAGATAGACACGTTACTTCCGGTCAGCAGGTGATGTTCTGCTTCAGCGCTGTAGGCATTCTCACAGGCTATATGCATGTAGAGGCTGTAAAAAGTCAGGCGATTTTTATTCTGCTCACCAGCTTCGTAGTGATGGCGTATTAGGCAAAATGAGGGGGAGGTATATAAATCAATATGTTGCCCCGGTTGGCCTTGCTCGGGTTGGCGGGTTGCCTTGGCTGGTTGAGTTGCCAGACGGTAGACCACAATTTCGCCATCGGCTATAGCGCGAACAGCGCCACTGGGGTGCCACCCGCCTTTTTCACTCAGGTGAATGCCGCCATGCCAGAGTCGGTTGCGCCCGATAGGAAAAGTGCCGCTGTTGAGATCACTGAGCTTGCCGATAAACGCGTCGAGTGAGGCTACCTCGGTAGGATTGCTGCTGTCCCCCAGTAGCATGGGGTAGACGATTTTCATCTTTGATGTTCAATCCTGTTTGATACGGAAAGGGTGATCAGCGCTATGACCTTATGTCTAAATAGATCTCAGGCATGTTTTATGCCAACGATAAAAATAATTAAAAATCAATCAGATATAAAAA
>NZ_JBOFRH010000266.1:0-5078 GCF_051650925.1 Plesiomonas sp. | reverse complement strand
CGCTGGATCATGAATTGCGGGTATATGTGCGTGAATTGCGTGATCGCAGCTTTACCGTTGATGAGCTTAATCGCCGGATTGATCACCTGTTCCGCGAGAACAACATTGAGATTGCATTCAACCAGATGGATATTTACGTGAAAAACCTAAATACCCCAACGGAAGATGAAGTGAAAGTGCACTCAACAACACAGGTATTGCCACCTAAGCTGGCTGAGTAGTTCTTGAGGTAAAAAAACGGGGCGGAACAGGCATTGTTTGTAGGCAGATACACTATCTGTGACAATACAATACCGGTTTCGCCCCGTTGCTATGTGTATTTATTAAACCCATCTTTCTTTAATCGCTACATGTTCTGTTTTCTACTCTACGGGGATTACCGTGGTTTCTTGTGTAGTACATTTACGCTGCATATCTTGCTTAACAATCTCAAGTGCTTTAAGCACTACGTCAGGTTCAATATCATTGGTTTCCAACAGATAGATAAGGTCAACAGCCAGTTTTATTTCCGGTGGTGCTTGTTCAAGGCGCATGGTAATTCCTGTTACGGGTTGAGTCTTTATCATACTGGTGTAGCACATTACCATTCAACTACTGATCATGGGTTGCTTAGCTTTTGATTTTTCGATAGATAAAAAGAACAATAAGAGAGCCGATAATCGAAAAAATCAGGCTTTTAATGTTAAAGCCGGTCACAGTAGCCATGCCCATTAGCTGGCTGACATAGCCGCCAATTACCGCACCAACAATACCTAAGACAACTGTGATGATAAAACCACCTTCATCTTTTCCGGGCATAATCCATTTTGCCAAAATACCGACGATCAAGCCCAGAATGACCCAAGAGAAAATGCCCATATTATTGCCTCATAAAAAGAGAGTTACCTTGCTAAGTATAGTGTGTCTGCATTGATAGCAAGCGTAATCGCGATAATAATCTTGGCGGGTTATGGTTTGAGCAGACATGATGTGACAGTAGTCTGAGCGTATGGCTCAAAAGCTAAATCTTCAGGTTTTTAGCGAGAAAGGCGATCATCCCGCTGTTCAATGCGGTTTTCTATTTTTTTCAGCGCTGATTTACAGCGTTGTAACCGCCCTTCATATGCTGCAATTTCCTGTTGTAAGGCCCGTTGCTGTACCAGTGTTTCGCAGCGATTTAAGTTTGACTCTTTAACCCGGATCATATCGGCCAAACGGCGTTCATACTCTTGATGCTTGGCCAGTTCCGCATAGATCTCCCCATAGTTTTTATGGTGGTATGCAGGCTTAGTGCGTACGTTTTCCTGTTGGCGTAAAGTTTGGGTAGAGAGCTCGCGTTGTAGCGCGGTAAATTGGGCGGTAATGGTCTCGGCCAAAAAGGTGGCTTGTGCCGTAGTTTTAGCATGATCAAGCTGATCAAGATTAGTCGCTAGCTCTTTTACACAATCAGCTAAGCGTGGGCTATGGCATTTAAATAGCGTTTGAGCAAAACGTGGAGCCGTGGGCAGTTTTTTATCAGCGGTAATGGCTGACTCTTCAAGCTGTGTTAGTGCTTGTCTAAAACGTGCGGTAATTGACATACTTCACCCGATTAATATTCTACATGGCGGTGAAAAGGGGGCAGCGCATCAAGCAGCGCTTTTCCATAACGGCGGGTAATCACACGCCTATCAAGCAGTACAACCCGCCCCTGATCATCTTCAGTTCGGATCAACCGCCCGACAGACTGTATCAGTTTACGGCTTGCCTCCGGCACAGCAATTTGCAAAAACGGGTTTCCCCCTTTATGCGTAATATATTCGGCATAGGCTTGTTCTAAAGGCGAAGTTGGTACAGCAAACGGCAACTTGGTAATGATCAAATTGGTCAGATAATCACCGGGTAAATCAAGCCCTTCAGAAAAACTGCCTGTTCCCAGCAGAATACTCGGTTTTTTCCCATCGCACTGCATTTTATGCAAAGTCAGCAGAGCATCACGCGAAGCCTCACCCTGAACCAACAGGCTAAACCCCTGTGCTCGCAGACCTTCAGCTACCCGATTCATCTGCCAGTATGAGGCAAATAAAATCAAACTTGCTTGTTGATTGGCCAGATAGGTAGGTAATTCGGTGATCAGTGTATCGGTATACTGATCATCGGCAGGATCTATTTTCAGATCGGGGATTAAGAGCACACTATTGTTTTTGTAATCAAACGGTGATTGCAAACTTAGGTGTGTTACATCGTCAGCTTTCCCAAGACCGGCTTGGCGGCAAAAATAGTCAAATTTTCCTAATGCACGTAAGGTTGCCGAACACAGTACTGCACCGGCACAACGGCTCCAAAGCAGAGCATCTAATTTACCACCGCTTTCGAGTGGGGATACGGCCACAATAATATCGTGCGATTCAGTATCTGTGGCTATCCAGCGGGCAAACGGTGCATCAGCAGGGTGATCTTCCTTGCTCATGGCTGTCCAGCAGCGGTCGAGCAGCGTTGTGCGTTCAAGATACGGTGAGAACTCAGCCAGTAAAGGCTCAACACGGGCACTTAATGAAGCATCGTTACGCACCAGTTCGGTGGCTTGATCAAGCAAAATTCCCAGTGTTTGATTGGCTTTCTTGCACTGAACTTTCAGATCACTGAATAACGGTTGTAACCCTTCTGGTACTTCACCTAAAGGGAAACGCCAGATACCTTCAGCATTAAACTGGTTTTCGGCCTGTTCGATAATCTGCATTAGCTGGCGTAATGCGGGAATGATCTCTGTCAGGGCTGAACGCAGGCGATTAACTAACTCTTGCGCGCGCGCAGTGGTCAGAATAGTCAGTAATTTACCGGCATGTTGATTGAGTTTCTCAACCCAAGTTCCACTTTGGCGCAGGGGCAGTTGTACGGCAAAAAACTCACGGGCTACATCGGGAAGATGGTGCGCTTCATCAATAACAAACAGGGTATTTTCAGTTTCGGGTAAAATCGCGCCGCCCCCGAGATCTAAATCAGCCATCAGTAAACTGTGGTTGGTCACTATCACATCATGGGTGAGCAAATCAGAACGGGCGCGCTGAAACGGGCACTGGCGGTGCTGTGAAAGCGAAGCATTGCAGTGATGCCGTTCAGAAACCACTTGTTGCCAGATATGATCGGGTACAGGCTCGGGCAAACTATCACGATCACCGCTCCATGAGCCGTCTTGCAGTGCCGTGTTCATCCGGCTGATGATCGCTAAATCCTCTGCTTGTGGTGGCTTCTCCCACAAAGCTAATTGCCCTTCATCAGCCACACTTTGCGCCACTTTATGTGCGCAGCAATAACGTCCACGACCTTTTGCTAATGTGTAATGAAACGGTAACTTACTGTAGGTAGCATAGAATGGTAAATCCTTGTGAACTAATTGTTCTTGCAGAGCAACCGTTGCCGTGGAAATGACCAGTTTTTTATTATTGGCTTGTGCGTAGGGAATGGCTGAAACCAAATAGGCCAGAGATTTACCAATGCCTGTGGCAGCCTCTGCAACTAAAATACGCGGCTTTGGTGCATGTTCACCGGCCAGTGTTTTTGCAATTTCAGCAATCAGTTTAAGTTGCCCTTGGCGTGGTTTAAAACCGGGCAGCGCATCTGAAAGTGCACGATACACATTGCGAATAGTCGCTTTGGTTTCAGGATTTAGCATTAAGAGGCTCCATAATTAGTAGCCTGATTCTACCAAAAAGTGAGATGTATCACGCTGCTTAAATCAGGTTGGCTGTTGCATACAGGTAAAATTTTGGGGATGGTTCTACTTTTGAATGAATATGTGAAGCATCTCACGATTGATTCAGTGCTGCTATTAATGGGCTATTTTATCGTTTAAAAAACGAATAAGTAGCATATTAAAGTGATTTTAGCGGTTATTTATAGGATATAAATCTAAAATACAGTGGTTTTTTTTGATATTCAGTGAAAAGTATTGCATTAAGCGTTTCTGATAAAGTTCAAAAAAAAGAGCGTTTTTATGATAAAACTCGGGCGTTTAATGCAGTGTTTTGGCTCTATCCAAATGAAATATAAACAGAAAATTTGATTTTAGGTTGGGGTTTGACAGGAAAAATCCTTTCTGTCAGCATTAGCCGCGAATCAAAATCAAGTTGCTTGCTTAGCCTTAAAGCGGGCGACAGGGAACCTCCGGTGACGGTAAAAATACCGCGCTGAGATATAAAAACTAACCAAAGAAAAGGCAGTGGATTAAATACTATGAAAAAGACAATTCTGGCACTGGCAGTACCAGCTCTGCTGGCAGCTGGCGTAACTAACGCAGCAACTGTATACAAAAATGATGACACTTCTATCGACCTGAAAGGCTCTATTCGCCTGTTGGCTGAAGATGGTGCGCGTCGTGATGCTAACATCGGCGATGACGGTTCTCGTATTGGCTTGGGTATCAAGCACAATCTGGGTAACGGCCTGACTGGTCTGGGTTACATCGAAATGGGTTACGACACCCAAAAGCAAGAAAGCACCAGCGATAGCCCAATTAAAAACCGTCAAGCTTATGCCGGTCTGTCTTTAGACGGCGTGGGTACACTGACTGCGGGCCGTATCACAGCTCCATTTGATGATGTTGCGCTGTCTGACTACACCTGGACTTACGGTGGTGTAATGGATTTCGGCAAAATGGCTGACAGCAAAGATGCGGGTCCATTTGGCAACAAAAACACCTTCCTGGCACGTACTTCTAACTCTGTGAAAGTAGAGTCAGCGGAAATGAACGGCTTTAAAGCTGCCGGTTCTTACACCATGCAAACAGGTGAAGCGTACAACAACGTTGATAACGCATATACCTTGGCAGCATTCTACACCTCTGATTTCGGTCTGACTTTCAACGCGGGTTACGGCCACGGCAAGTCAAACGGTGGTACAGATTCACTAAAAGTTATGCATAACTCTGCTGATGCAGATATCTGGGGCATTGGTACTCAGTACGAAATCAACGATTTTGCTATCGCACTGGATTACGGTCAGGCGAAACTGGATTACAACACCGTTGGTAAAGATACTGCCAAAGTTGATTTGCTGGGTGTAGGTGTGAAATACCAAGTAATCGAGCAATCTAAAGTTTATGCGGGCTACTATGGCCGTGA
>NZ_JBOFRH010000265.1:0-1299 GCF_051650925.1 Plesiomonas sp. | reverse complement strand
TGGCAATACAACAAGCTTACGGCCAAGAGGCAGTGCAGCGTTACCAGCGATTGGCTCGTTTAGTTAAAGAGAGTCAACGCGTATCGGTTATGACCAAATTACAGCGAGTGAATGACTTTTATAATCAGCTGAAATTTATCGATGATATTCATTTATGGGGTAAGCCAGATTACTGGGCTTCCCCACTGGAGTTTATTGGCGCGGGTGGGGGAGATTGTGAGGATTTTTCATTAGCCAAATACTATTCCCTGCGTGAATTGGGAATTGCAGATAAGCAGTTACGCTTGGTTTATGTTAAGGCGCTGAGTTTAAATCAGTTTCATATGGTGTTGGCTTATTATCCTCAGCCGAGCGCGATGCCTTTACTGCTGGATAATTTAAATCCAAAAATTTTACCCGCGAATCAGCGAATGGATTTGGCGCCGGTATACAGTTTTAACGCCTCTGAATTGTGGTTGCAGAGGGAGCATGGTGTATCAGAAACCGTAGGTAGCGCTGATCGGTTATCCCGTTGGCGTGAGGTTAAGCAGCGGGTAGAGCAACAAAAATTGCAACGCCCCAAAATTCGATTGGATGCGAACCCATTATGACATTGTTCAGGTCTTTATTACGCCAACAGGTTCTCCTGTTCATTATGTTTACCCTGCTGTTTTGGGGCTTGATGTTTTCCTCCATGCGCACCTACATTTCTGGACAGCAGCAAACTGCGACAGCAAATGCGGTGCACAGCTTAGGTTTGGCGCTGGTACCTTATTTAGCCAATGGTGACCGAGTTGGTGCTGAGTCTGTCCTCAAGGCTGCTTTTGATGGCGGCAACTACGATGAAATTCGGCTGTCGTTTTTGTCAGCAGCTGACCCCGTGATTTTGCGTCAACAAGACGAGATAACCGGTTTAGTACCGCAGTGGTTTTTCCGGCTTCCTCTGTTTGAGCCACTGCAACAAGAGCAAGAGCTGACGGCGGGTTGGTTACAGCTTGGCAAGCTGCAGGTTCAGGCTGCAAGTCAACAGCCATACCAAGAGTTATGGCGTTTGTCCTTACGTTTACTCTCTGGGGTTAGCGTACTGATGCTGTTAACGGGTCTGCTATTGGCCAAAACATTGCGTAAACAGCTGCAGCCGGTGGATGCATTACGCGTGAGGGCTGAATCTGTTGCACAGCGCCGATTTGCCGATGTGCCGTTACCCTTGCCACCATCGCAAGATCTGCGCGCATTAACGCAGGCATTTAACTTGATGGAAGAGGAGATCGCGCGGGCGTTTCAAGAGCAAGCTCAAGCGGTCGCGGTATTGCATCGAGA
>NZ_JBOFRH010000264.1:0-1069 GCF_051650925.1 Plesiomonas sp. | reverse complement strand
TGATGTTATTTATTCCGACCTTCTTTTTTGTCTCTTTTACGCCAGGGATGTGTATGACATTGGCGATGACTCTGGGAATGTCAATCGGGGTACGTAGAACACTGCCGATGATGTGGGGCGAGCTAATCGGTGTGGCGGTAGTGGCGGTTTCTTCGGTAATTGGCGTCGCTAGCTTGATGCTGAACTATCCAGCACTGTTTCAGCTGCTCAAATATGCGGGTGGTGCGTATCTGATTTATCTCGGAGTACGGATGTGGCTCAGCAGTGGCGCTATGCAGTTGACACAAAATGAAGAGAAACCCATGGTGTCGGCGCGCAGCTTAGCGATGCAGGGATTTATGACGGCAATCTCCAATCCTAAAGGCTGGGTATTCATGGTGTCTTTGCTTCCACCGTTTGTGAATCCGGCTAAAACATTGGCGCCGCAACTTAGCGTCCTGATCAGTATTATTCTGTTTACTGAGTTTGCCTGTTTACTGGCGTATGCCGGCGGTGGGCAGAGCCTACGTTATTTTTTGCAAAAAAGCGGTAATGTTCAGTGGTTGAACAGAATCGCAGGTAGTTTGATGATTTTTGTCGGGATTTGGTTGGCTGTTGATTAACAATAATGGGCCGCTGTGCTAGGAAATTAATACGTGACAGCTGGTTTGCTTTGTGTGGTCGTATGTTAAAAAAGGGAGCATTTTTGCTCCCTTTTTTATTGCGCTAACAACGTCAATCTACCGAGGATTTGATCGTGCCGCACATCGCTAAGGCCGTATAGGCGGCTATTTGGCTTGATGCTCTAATGATGAATGGTGCACCACGATTCGCAGTGCGCCATTGTCGTCTTTAACAAACTGCCAGGTTTTGTCGACGGTAGTGACTTGGCCCTGAGCATTGGTGAGATTCACTTTGCCCATCGTCGTGGCACTATCACCGGTGATGAGAATCGCGGCGTTGTTAATGGCGCAGTTTTTCCAGTTTTTGAGTGCAAAGCCGGTGTCGTTTGGAAATGCAGGATCATCCCCAACAAAATAGGCTAACGCACCGGCCCGAGTGGTACGAAATGTTTGCGGGTTGACCGTTA
>NZ_JBOFRH010000263.1:0-7547 GCF_051650925.1 Plesiomonas sp. | reverse complement strand
GCTTCATGATCATCAACCAATAAAATAACCGGATCATCGTGGGTTGTTACCAGCGGTTTATTGCTTTGAGTGCGAGGCTCTTCTACTTTACAGGCAGTGGTGGGAATGCGAACAATAAAGCGCGAACCACGCCCTTTCTGGCTCTCTAATGAGATAGTACCCCCCATCAGTTCCACCAACTCTTTGCAGATAGACAACCCTAGCCCCGTACCGCCAAATACACGGCTAGTGGAATTATCCACCTGTGAAAACGGTAAAAATAATTTGGTTTTATCCTGTTCGGCAATACCGATACCGGTATCCGAGACATCAAACTCCAGTATGCCATTATCCTGCCCTTTCTGATTACAAAAGCGAGCCGACAGGGTAACTTCCCCTTGTGCGGTAAATTTCAGGGCATTTGAAATTAAATTATATAAGATCTGTTTGACGCGCAATTCATCAATATTAAAGCAGTTATAATCAGCAATATTGTGTTCGTGAACATTAAGTGTAATTTTTTTACGCTCAGAAATTATACTGTACTGCCGCTCGAGTTCGGCCAATATCGGTATTAATTTAACCGGACGCAAATCTATGTTCAATTTTCGCGCATCAAGACGCGACATATCCAATAGATTATTGAGTAGTGATAGCAGTAATTGCCCAGCATCATCAGCCTGATTAATCATTTCACGCTGTGACTGATTTACTTTTGTACCACGCAGCAACTCAAAAACCGACAACATAACACCAATCGGCGTTTTTACTTCATGGCTGATCATCGCCAAGAAGCGGCTTTTAATTCTTTCACTCTGTTTTTTTGCACGATAAGCATACATATAGCACAACAATGAAATGCTTAATGAACAGATCATGATTAGGGTTGCTAATATCTGCCAGCGATACGACACCCAAAGCTGATGAAGTGTTGGTTTTGTCTGTTCGGTAGACTCTTTCCATGTCATTAATGACTGATCCATCTCTTTAGCGGTAATGCTACTTAGGGCTTTACTCAGTACTTGGTACAGCTCTTTATTATTTTTTGAAACCATAACTGAAAAGGGTTTGGGTGGAAGATTAACGTATCCTCCTAGATAAATATCTTTATTATCATCTTGTACTGCATCAAACTCAGCACCAACAACAATACCAACATCAGCCTCACCCGAACGTAATTTATCAAAGATGTCATTAATACTCAGCGCGGGAACTAATACTGCCGCCAGTGATTTAGGCTGTCGAGTCAAGTTATGATAGAGGTAAGAGTTTTCTATCACTGCCACTTTTTCTGTTTTCAGGTGATCAAGTGTACCGACAAACTGGTGTTTCCCTAGCGAAATAAATTCATGCCTAAGATACATAAAGGGGTGAATAAACTGGTATTGGTCTGTTACTGAAGACACTTGTGAATACCGATAATCAGCACCAAAAATCACGGCGGGTAAGTCTTTATCTTCCACAATATTTTGTGGATTAAGCTGCCCTGTATACAGGGAACTCACCATAAATTTAAGGCCGGTTTTTTTCTCTAATAGTGAGATTAGATAGCGATGATAGGATAATTCATGTGAAACATTAACCGGAATATAGATAGTTTGCTTACGATGTTGTTTGATCCATAACGTTTCTTCAGGTGTAAACAGGCTTTCTGTGGCCCACACAGGGGTAACACCATACCCAACTATTAAGGTAAAACATAGTGCAATGTATTGCAATTTGGGTAGATGAAATTTGAACATAATCCCTCAAAACACATCATGTGTAATAAGTAAAACTGCCATAGTGAAAAAAATAACCACTAAAGTAGGATTGGCAATTTATCTGCCGATGATACTCAATATTATCACAATGCAATTAGCTGCATTTATTTATTACCGAAAAATCATCCAGACTTTTTACAGCTATCAAGCACGGTGGTCAGTTTATTCACCATTCCCATTGTTATGACTTGTTGTTTATCTTGTGAGGATATTTGCATACTGGCATTGGCGGGTAAAAAATGGGTACTGCCTTGCTGCTGACCGCAATGGGTATCTTGCATGACTAAAACATAGCCATTGCTGTTATTGGTTAAACGGTTATTTTTGAGTGTGTATTTCATTACGGGAGTGATTGGGCGAACAACCACCACGCTTTTAATTTCAACCGGATAACGAGTGACCACCGCAGCAGGTACTTGCCCTAATTGAATGGCTGCAACGCCTAACTGACGCAGTGATGCACGGTAATAGCGCTCTTGATTATCACGCTTTAGATTATAGTGCAGGGTAAAATGCCCTTTCTGGCCAGCAGCTAAACGCAGCTGAGCAGGTGATACATAAAAAGGGGTTGGATGTGCCGCTTTTAGCGTTTCATGGCCATCAGGAAACGTGGTTTCATTTAACGATAAGGTATAGATAATCTCTTGTCTCTCATCATTTTTAATATCAATGTTGAGAATATTGTGGTTATCGATTAGCTCATTTAATGGCTGCATTTGCACGGCAAAAACACTGGAGGTTAGCAATGCCGATAGCACGCTGATCAGGAAAAAAATACGCGGGTACATGCTGCTTTATCCTATAAATGTAAAACAGGGTCGGTGCTTTCACACCGCCCCTAGATATATCACTATTAATATATGTTAATTTCCCAGTGAAAGCTCGACAGTAACAGTACCATCATTTTTTGCCGACCCGACCCAATCGCGCTGAGTTTCAATTTCTCGACCAGAAATACGATCATTCATTTTAAAACCAAGGCGTGTTTTAAGGGTGTAACTGGCCTTCCCCGCTACCGAAGCACCCCTCTCTTTTACCCAGTGACCACCGGCATCTGGGTGTTGTGAGTCTTTAAGTACAATCGGCTCACCGGTACAGTTTTGAGGAGTATCTTTCCACGTTGAACTATTACCAGCAAAGCCAAAATAAGCCGGTACTGCAGCATGCGTTTTGCCATTATTAATGGTAAACGCACAGACCGCGTTTTTATTCATCTCTTGATGACCGCCTTCTACTTTGGCTGTCACGGTAATGGCTGATGCTGTACGGTTTTTCAGCAGTGTTGCTATCTCATTTTTTGAATAATTTCCGATAGAAGAAACCGGCATATTACTGAGTTCAACACGGACTAAATAAGGAATGACGACATCAGGTTCATCACCGGAAAACCGTGACTCAACCACATTACTGGCTTGCGGTGCGATACTTATCCCTTCAAGGGTAGGTAGGCTGGTTTTATTGATGATGGTGATCACACCCGATTGATGCTCTTTCATGGTTACATCTCGGCTAGCAACCAAGGTCAATGTTTCAGCAGGTTCGTTTTGCTGATCTTCATTAAGCGGCAGCACGATCTCCAGCTGTTTTTTTAGACCCGCTGGCAGTGGGTATGCCACTACTTTTCCACCGGATAAATCAAGCTGTGTGCCCGAGTTGCTACCTGGTAAACGCACGGTTACATGCTCTAACTCTACATCATCGGCAGATGCTGAACCCAACTCGGCTTTGAGATAGAGCGGATTGCCACTCAGGTCTCCATCCCCAGTTAGAATGACGGTTGAGACAGCATTTTCCCCCTCATGCGCGGTGACATCAGCCACCGATGCGACATTCCACGCGACACGGTTATGAATAGTCATCGTGCCCTGTTTGCTACCCGACATTTTGCTGTCTCGGCTAGCTAACAAGGTAAACTGCTCATCGGGTTCATCTATATTATCTTGCAGTAATGGAATGCTGACTTCAACGGTCTTATCCGGCAACATGATACTAGCGATTTTATTGCCAGTAAGATCAATGAGCTGACTGTTGCCTCCGCCCACTAAAGAGAGTTTCACATGCGCCAAGTCCATATCATTTTCTGAGGCAGTACCCAGTTTAGCTTGTAGGTAGAGCGGCTCACTGCCGGCTTCTCCTTCACCAATAAAATGAACGTGAGTGGTAAGATTTTCACCTTCATTACCTTCACCGTTATCTACTTTAGCTAATGCCCAAACGGAACTGTCAGTAATCATGATAGTGCCACTTTTACGTACTAGCATATCGGGCTTGTTACTGGCCTCTAAATAGAGTTTTTCCGGGCTCTCTAGTATGCCATCAACAATAGTTGGAATACTGACAGAAAGTTTATCAATAATGCCAACTGGCAGGGTATGAGCAACCATTTTTCCGCCCGAAAGATCAATCTCAGACTCTGGTAGCGAGGTGCCTGGATAACTAATTTTTACATGCTTTAAATCAACATCACTTTCACTGGCAGAACCAAACTTGGTACGCAGGTAAATTTTTTGATGTGCTAAATCTTTTTCTGTCAGCAAAATGGTAGATATAGCATTTTTTCCCTCTTCAACAGTAGCATCAGAAACTGAACGCACTTCCCAGTCGCCCTCTCTGTCTTGCATAATCACGGTGCCCTGATTACTACCGGCCATATCTATAGTGGTACCAATTTTTATCTGGAACATATACCGATCATCAGAAATAGCATCTTTATTAATATAGACCGAAACATCAACGTTCTTACCTACATTAGATGGTAAAATGACCTTATGAACATTGCCATCAGATAAACTACCACGGTCATCAGGCGCATTAGTATTTGGATAACTGACCACGACATTATCAAAGTCAGCATCCTTCCATGTCGCTGTTGATAATACAGCCTTCAGATATATCGCTTGCCCATCCAACGTTCCGTTTGAATTTAAGCGCACATGTAACACTGCCGTAGTACCTTCTGGAACATAGACATCGTCTATTTGGGCAATATTCCATGGGTCCAGATCTTTAATGGTCTGTATACCACTTTGTGCATTATCCATGTTTGATGAAAAACTACCTTTCAGCTCGAGTGTTTTATCTGGGTTCGGGCTGATATCTTTCAGTGTTGGAATACTGACATAAACTTCCCGATCCACGACATCAGGTAATAATACTGCAGCTATTTTCCCACCACTTAAATCGACTATAACTTGAGTACGTACATACTGGAAGGAAACCGTAACATGGGTTAAATCCACATCTTTTTCTTTGGCACTGATAAGTTTAGTTTGCAGATAAAGAGTATGACCTGCGCCTTTATCTGTGAGCAGTATTTCACTTGCCAAAGCTGCCCCTTCCATCGCTTTTGAATCACCAACTGAAATCACTTTCGGCGAGGGCTTATCCATAATAGCCAGTGTTCCGCTTTTTGCATCGTGCATATCAGCAGCGAAACCGGCTTCTAATATCAAGGTTTCATCCGGCTCTGGGCTTACCATATCAGCCACAGTAGGAATAGAGATAGTTAACTCTTTTTCCGCATTAGCCGGTAACTGTACGGCAACCGGTTTCCCGCTGCTTAAATCAACGATCGATATTATATTTCCGTTTTTACGCAAACGAATTTCAACCCGTTTAAGATTGAGATCATCAGGTGAAGCATTCTCTAAAGTGGTTTTAAGGTAAATTATTTTAGTTGCTACCACATCACTGAAGGTCACGGTACTCTCTAGCGGTTTGCCCTCAACAATAGCGGCATCAGATACACTCACGACACTGACCGCAGTATTATTTAATGATGTTCCGTTATCTGGTCGTTGCTCTTCGGGCAGTCTGATGCTGTTTGGCAGCATCGCAAGACTGAAGCTATCACCTTTAATTTGGCGGGAGCTGGAGTAAAATCGCATCTCTACCTGTGTGATAATTTGCTGCCACTGAGCCTGAGCAAGCTGATGTAAATCACTGAGTTTTGGGATAAAAACATCAATTGTTTTTGCCCGTGCAAATTCAGCCAACCCGACACTTTCCCCCAGATGATGCCACTGATTACTGACACGAAAACGCGCTGAAGGAAGCGGAAAACCGCTTCGGATCATAAAGCGGATATCACCACCACTGCTAACGTTATGCTCCCCACTAATGGTGCGAAGTACGCATGTCTGGCCGTTGATACCCTCAACTTTATCTGCATGACACTCGGCACGTGACGGTCTATCCAACCGCAAGGCGGCTGCTTTAACTGCACTGGTACGGTACTCAACACGTGAGCCATCGGTTCGTTGGCCTGTGGCAAGCAGCTCTTGTTGCGCGCCCAACGGTTGTTTCACTAATCCGGTTAATGCTATAGGGCTAAAGACCGGATTCACTTGGCCATCACGCGGCATAATGCGGCCTGAGCTCACCTGCCCCTGCGCATCCATCACACCAAAAAATAGATTAACCGGTTGGCTGTGGGTGATCCGACTAAGTGGAAACAGCGGCGATAACTGGCCACTTTCCAAATACCATGCAGCCTGTCTGCTTCGCCCTTGTGGTTGTCTTTCGCCATAAATCGCCTGATCAGACCGCCCACTGAGGGTGGTAACATAGCCGCGCTGTGTTACTGTATCTTCTATCGACAGCAGTCCGAGCCGTGACAGTACAATACTGGGCCGAGTGTTAAGTTGAGATCCAAACAGTTGCAGATTAAATCTGTCACCTTTCGCTAAACGAGATGCCGAATAAAAGCCGCTTTCTACTAATTCAGACAATTTTTGTTGCGGGTGTGCAGCCTTCCACTGATCACGTTCAGCGGCCGATGGTGGAACAAAAAATACCTCTATCGCATGGCTATTGGCAAACTCGGCAATATGCACACTATCACCAATAGCATGCCACTGAGAGCCTACGCGAAAACGAGCCTGTGGTAGTGCTACCCGCGCCCGTATAGTGAACATCAGATCACCACCGCTGCGAGCAACAGAGCTTCCCTTAATCGTGCGCAGTGTACAAAGCTTGCCCGCCACACCATTGAGCCGCTCATCACGGCACACTTGTCCGGCGGGCGGCAACAGTGTCAGATGTGCAGCTTTCGTGACATGAGTTTCAAAACGGCGAATATCCCCATTTTGCAGTGTTTCCTGCAAAGCAAGCGTTCGGGAAGTTCCCGCTGTAGCTTGCGACATCAAGTTAAACACGGTATCACTGAGTACCGGATTGACCTGCCCCCCATTTTGCGGTGTAAATGTTCCACCATCCCACATCACAGCAGTGCCATGGGTATCGGCCATGCCGCGAAACGCCTGTGCTGGCGTTAATCCCGAAAGGGTTTTGACATCACTGGTACCATTGCTGTTATGGGTATACCAGATCGCTGGCTTTTTAGCGCCCAGCCCCGGTGTGCGCGCACCAAAAATAGCCTGCGGTAATGACCCCTGAAGGGTATCCCCGCTGCTGGCCAATGTGGATAAATACTGGCTATTAGCTACTTTATCCTCAATCAGTACCAGCTCTAATTGGCTGTGCAGATCGGTTATTTTTGTAGGGATATGCGGTAGCCCACCCGGTAAGCGCCCTGGTAGAGTTACCGGACGCTGAATTTCAGCCGGCAAAGTCACCGGATGCTCAAAGTGACCCGCAGGTGGTTGAACTATTCCTGGTAGTGTGACAGGGGTTTGATATGCATTTGCAGTTTGCCATGGGGCAACGAGCGCAAACAAGCTGCTTACTAACAGTGTGATACCAAATAGCGACGATTTACCCGATAGCGGCTTTCTATCACCATCATAGGGTTTTGACAAAGTATGTTGGCATGGTAAACCATGCCCGATACGAAGGTATTTTTGC
>NZ_JBOFRH010000262.1:0-2338 GCF_051650925.1 Plesiomonas sp. | reverse complement strand
GCTCGATCGCAATCGCACAGATAAAACGCCCTGCCATAACGATGATCTCTTGCCCATTTACAGGCAGCCGCACAGCCAGTAACCGGATAACAACACTATGCCAAAAGGTACACTCTATATTATCTCTGCACCCAGCGGTGCGGGTAAATCTAGTTTAATCAATGCATTACTGAAAACTCACCCTACGTATGACATGCAGGTTTCAGTTTCGCATACCACCCGAGATCCGCGTCCGGGTGAAAACAACGGTGAACACTACCACTTTGTTACTGTGGCTGAATTTACTGCGCTGATTGGTGAAAGTGCATTTTTAGAGTATGCCGAAGTGTTCGGAAACTACTACGGCACATCACGCCCAACGATTGAGAAAGTGCTCAATCAGGGGATTGATGTCTTTTTAGATATCGACTGGCAAGGTGCGGCACAAGTACGCCAGCAGATGCCACATGCACGCAGCATCTTTATTCTTCCGCCTTCGCGTGAAGAGTTAGAGCGCCGCCTGTGTGGACGTGGCCAAGATAGCAGTGATGTCATTGCCAAACGCATGGCAAAAGCTGTCAGCGAAATGTCACACTATAATGAGTATGATTACTTAATTATTAATGACGATTTCGATCAAGCACTGGTTGATTTAAAGAACATTATTCGCGCTGAACGCCTAAAGCAGGAGCGACAAACCCTGCGTCATTCTGCGATGATCAGCAAATTGTTGGCAGAGTAAGCTCGGATTGAGTATTATTTCTAGTCATTTGTCTTTTCCCTATTGGATCCATTGGAGTCATTCATGGCCCGCGTAACCGTACAAGACGCCGTTGAGAAAGTTGGTAACCGTTTTGACCTGGTACTGGTCGCTGCACGTCGTGCGCGTCAGATGCAAACTCAAGGTAAAGATCCTTTAGTACCAGAAGAGAACGACAAGTACACCGTGATCGCCCTGCGCGAGATCGAAGATGGTTTGATCAATGCTGATATCCTTGATGCGCGTGCGCGTCAGGAACAGCAAGAGCAAGAAGCAGCAGAACTGCAAGCGGTTGCCGCTATTGCAGAAGGCCGTCGTTAATTCTCTGTTGAGTGCGCCCTAGACCTTGTACTTATTTGAAAGCCTGTACCAAGTTGCACAGCGCTACCTGCCTGAGGATCAGATCGAACGCCTCAGGCAGGCGTTTATTATCGCGCGTGATGCACACGAAGGCCAAACCCGCTCCAGCGGGGAGCCTTACATCACCCATCCGGTCGCTGTGGCCTGTATTCTGGGCGAGATGCATCTCGACCACGAAACGCTTATGGCCGCGCTGCTGCATGATGTTATTGAAGATACCGAGATAACCCACCAAGACCTGCAAGAGCGCTTTGGAAAAAGCGTCGCCGAGCTGGTTGAAGGGGTGTCAAAACTCGATAAACTCAAATTCCGCGATAAAAAAGAGGCGCAAGCCGAGAACTTCCGCAAAATGATCATGGCGATGGTGCAGGATATCCGCGTCATCTTGATCAAACTGGCCGACCGTACGCACAACATGCGCACACTCGGCTCGCTGCGCCCCGATAAACGCCGCCGTATCGCGCGTGAAACTCTCGAAATTTACAGCCCGCTAGCACACCGCCTTGGTATTCATCATCTCAAAACTGAGCTTGAAGAACTGGGCTTTGAAGCTTTGTACCCCAACCGCTTTCGTGTACTCAAAGAGGTGGTCAAAGCAGCGCGCGGTAATCGTAAAGAGATGATCCAAAAGATCCTGTCTGAAATTGATGGTCGTCTGAAAGAGGTCGGGCTGCCAGCAAAAGTCAGCGGACGTGAAAAACATCTGTACTCCATCTACCATAAAATGCGGCTCAAAGAGCAACGATTCCACAGCATTATGGATATTTACGCTTTTCGCGTAATCGTCAAAGATGTCGACAGTTGTTACCGTGTACTTGGGCAGATGCACAGTCTGTACAAACCTCGCCCGGGTCGGGTAAAAGATTATATTGCTATTCCCAAAGCCAACGGCTATCAGTCACTGCATACCTCTATGATCGGGCCGCACGGCGTGCCGGTGGAAGTGCAGATCCGTACCGATTATATGGATCAAATGGCTGAAATGGGGGTAGCCGCACACTGGGCTTACAAGCAACAAGGCGAACCGGTCAGCACCGCACAACTGCGGGCACAGCGCTGGATGCAAAGCCTGCTTGAGTTGCAACAAAGTGCCGGTAACTCATTTGAATTTATTGAAAACGTCAAATCTGACTTGTTCCCTGATGAGATTTACGTTTTTACCCCAGAAGGGCGGATTGTCGAGCTACCCGCAGGCTCAACACCGGTTGATTTTGCCTACGCGGTACATACCGATATTGG
>NZ_JBOFRH010000261.1:0-12783 GCF_051650925.1 Plesiomonas sp. | reverse complement strand
CCGTTATTAATGCTGGGCGGCATGTTCCTTTGTTTCGAAGGGTTTGAGAAGGTTTTGCATACACTGACAAAATCATCACAGCATACGGCTGAAAGCTTGAATACAGAGGAAACAAAACATACCCCTGAGCAAACCCCGCTGGCAGCAGAAAAAGATAAAATCAAAGGCGCAGTGACTACCGATTTTATTCTATCGGCAGAGATTATAGCCATTGCACTGGGTACAGTCGCTGGGCAGTCACTCTTGCTGCAATTCTCAGTACTTGCGGTTGTTGCTGTGGCGATGACCGCGGGTGTTTACGGGCTGGTGGCGGCTATCGTTAAGCTTGATGATGGCGGGTTGTATTTAATGCAGCGTCAGGGACAAGGCGCAGTAACCCGTTTGTTGCGTTTGGTTGGAAAGGGAATTTTGCATTCAGCACCCTATCTGATGCGCGGATTAACCTTAGTCGGTACGGTCGCCATGTTTATGGTCGGTGGCGGTATTGTTGCGCACGGCTTGCATGCAGTGAGTATGTGGATGGGTAGCATGACTCTATATGTCAGCCACTATGCGTATCTGGGCGATATGTTGGCCATTATCACACCTGCTTTATTGAATGCAATTTGGGGTGTGGTTGTCGGTGCGTTGGTATTTATAGTAGTTTCTGTGTGTAGCCGGATACGTGCACTCTGGCGGTAATGTTTGCTGAGGATTATTCCCTCATTAGAGACGTACCCGCACAAAATAAAAATGTACAGTAAACGATAAAGCAAAAAAACGGGCGGTATTTATACCGCCCGATACATTGGGTAACTCAGTGCTTAATACTAAACGTTTTGATTTGAACGCTTACGTTTTAGCCTAAATGATCAACGATAGTGTGATAGTAAATCATCGGCTACAGGATCATCGCAGCAAGCCAGCCGAACATCAGCAACGGAATATTATAGTGAACAAACGTAGGTACTACTGTATCCCAGATATGATCATGCTGACCATCCATATTCAGGCCTGATGTCGGCCCAAGAGTAGAGTCTGAGGCCGGAGAGCCTGCATCACCCAGTGCGCCGGCAACACCAACGAGTGCAATGGTTGCCATAGGTGAGAAGCCAAAAGAGATACACAGCGGCACATAAATAGTGGCGATAATCGGTACGGTCGAGAATGAAGAGCCGATACCCATAGTAATCAACAGACCGACCACCAGCATCAGAAATGCACCCAGAGCGCGGTTGTGGCCAATGACATCAGTAATCGAGTGCACCAGCGTTTCTACACTGCCGGTGGCTTTCATTACTGCGGCAAAACCGGATGCTGTGATCATAATAAACCCGATCATCGCCATCATTTGTACGCCACGGCTAAAGACATCTTGTGTATCGCGCCAGTTAATTACACCGCCGATAATAAAGATGATAAAGCCCATCAGCGCACCAAGAATGATGGAGTTGGTATACAGCTGTACACCCAGAGCACCTAAAATTGCAGCGCCTGCCACCCACAAATGCTGGGGTTCAATGCTCTTTTTTTCCGGTTCAGCAGCAAGAATTTTTTCCACATCATAATGACGCGGTTTACGGTAGCTAAAAAATACCGCAACGAGCAAACCAACCACCATCCCCATAACAGGCAGCGCCATGGCCGTGGGCACTTGGCTTGCGGTAACGTGCAAACCGTTATTGTTGAGATTTTGCAGCAAAATATTATTAAGGAAAATGCCGCCAAACCCAACCGGAAGGATCATATAGGGGGCAGTCAGGCCAAATGTAATGGCACAGGCGACTGCGCGACGATCCATATTCAGTTGTGCCATAACATGCAGCAATGGCGGGATAAGAATCGGAATAAATGCGATATGAATCGGGATTGCATTTTGTGAGGAGATGGCGATTAACGCAATAGCCAGCAGCAGCAGGTATTTAAACCAGAACACCTTATTGGCGCTGGCCTCAGCACCCAGTTTTTTGATCACAAACTGTGCGAGAACGTCAGTAATCCCAGAGCGGGAAATCGCTACGGCAAAAGTACCCAACATGGCATAACTTAGCGCAATTTCAGCACCTCCACCCAGACCACCGGTAAAGGTATCGACGGTCTGCTTTAAATCCATTCCACTAATGAGCCCACCTAAAATTGCGGAAAACGTTAATGAAATCACAACGTTTACCCGCAATAAACTTAACAACAACATGACACAAACGGCAATGACAACGGCATTCATAGACAATTCAAATGTAATAGTTAATTAGAGTAAGTGTAAGATTCCGTATTCATACCCGTTTGTCGAGCATAAATTTAAATATTATGTCAGTAAGGTGTGAATCAGTGTCATGCCTTTTGCAGATATGACACGGTAAACGTATTTTGGCACAGATGAATATCAACACAGCCCCTGCATTTCACGTTAAAATAGTGGCATAAATTGAGTCACACTATTGTGGAGTTAAGGCATGAGCCATTTTGAATCAGGATCGCTGACGTTGGATTTAGTTCGTTATCCTGAAGAGGGCACATCTGAATTACAAGCATGGGAAGCAGCAGATGAGTATCTGTTACAAGAGTTAGCCGAGCATCCTATTAATGGGCCGGTGATCATCTTTAATGATAACTTTGGCGCATTGACCTGTGCACTGCATGCACACATGCCCGTATCGGTGACTGACTCTTATGTCAGTCAGCAAGCGCTACTTAAAAATATGCAGCGTAACGGGTTAGCCTCTGAGCAGGTTATTCTGCAAGATTGTATGCAGCCTTTGCCGCAAAATCCGGCACTTGTTGTCATTAAAATTCCAAAAACATTGGCTCTGCTAGAGCATCAATTGCTGTTATTACGAACAGTGATTACACCGGAAACACGTGTTATCGCTGGTGCAAAAGCGCGTGATATTCATACCTCTACCTTGAATTTATTTAGCAAAATAATAGGTGAAACTACCACTAGCTTGGCGTGGAAAAAAGCCCGACTCGTATTTGCACAGGTAGAATCTCGCCCTGAGATTGAAAATCCATATCCAACAACATGGGTATTGGAAAATAGCGGCGAAACAATACACAACCATGCTAATGTTTTTTCACGGGCCTCTTTAGATATTGGTGCTCGTTTTTTCATGCAGCACTTGCCGGTTGGTATTCAGGGCAATATCGTTGATTTAGGGTGTGGGAATGGGGTTGTCGGGCTGACAGCATTGAAGCAAAACCCTGATGCGCATGTTATTTTTATTGATGAGTCTTATATGGCTGTAGAATCAAGCCGCATCAATATAGAGGATAATTACCCACAAGATTTAACACGTTGTGAATTTAGTATTGGCGATAGTTTGCAAAATATAGAAGCTAATTCGATTCAGTCTATATTATGTAATCCACCTTTTCATCAACAGCAATCTGTTACCGATCATATTGCATGGCAAATGTTCCGTGATGCAAAGCGTTGTCTGAAAAAGGGCGGTGAACTCCGTATTATTGGAAATCGGCATTTAGGCTATCACTTAAAATTACGTCGTCTATTTGGTAATTGCAGTACAGTGGCAGCGAATCAGAAATTTGTCATTTTACGTGCAGTGAAAGGGTGACATGCGCTAAATTGAATATGTTTGCTGATGATTCAAGCAAAATGTAAATTAAAGTGTAAAAAGTATTAATAATTGGTTGGGATAGATTGGCTTTATCCTATTTTCGTTCTAAAATAGAGTTTCATGGTTATCATTACTTATTTGTAGTACTTGATAGCTAACTATTAGAAAAATATTTGTTAGTTGTGTTAATTATTATGTCTCAAGAAATCATTGCTCTATTTAAAAATATTCGTTCACTGCGTGCTTTTGCGCGTGAAGTTGACTTTGAAACGTTAGAATCGGTATTAGAGAAGTTATCTATCGTTGTTGAAGAGCGCCGTGAAGAAGATTCCCTGCAAAAAGCACAAGATGAAGAGCGTGCTCGTAAGCTGGAACAGTACCGTGAAATGCTTAAAGAAGACGGTATTGATTTGAACGATCTGCTGCAAGTTGCTGCGGCAAAAGCACCGGTTAAAACACAAGGTAAGCGCGCGCCACGTGCACCTAAGTATGAGTACTTAGATGAAAACGGTGAAGTGAAAACCTGGACTGGCCAAGGCCGCACTCCTGCTCTGATTGCAAAAGCATTAGAGAACGGTGAGTCTCTGGAAAGCTTCCTGATCAATAAGATCTAATTGACCTTTTTGTTGCTGATGTTGCCGTTACTTCACATCAACAAAATGTCATGATAAATGCGTCATTATATTTGAGTGATATCTGTGATGATTACTCTGTAATATTACAGTTCACTCAGTATGACGGATAGACAAAGAAGAGCCTTTAGGGGCTCTTTTTTTATTTGTATATTCAGTAAGTTGAGCGATAAGTTTTATCTAAGATAAGAGTAGCGCGTAATACAAATAATTTCACTGTGTCATATTTATCTGCTCAGGTTTATTTTGTATGGCTTTTTACCGAATATGGCTCTTTGAACTATGCTCAATAGAATCTGTATCTGCACAATAATATGCAGAGATAGGTTATTTTTTTGCGTGGCATCATCATTAATAAGGCCAAATTGTCATGAGTGAACTGAACCTAGATTTTATAGCGGATGAGCTACTCTCGGTAATGCGGAAGCATGTAGGTGATGATAAGGATATCAATATACTGTTTTTAGAGAGCACCATGCAGCATGTTACCTTGAAAATAGAAACACACGGAAAGCAGCGCATGATTAATACGGATGATAGGTAATCCCGATAAACCAATAGATCAGATCGGCGTGCTGTGGGTGTTATCACCCGTATCGCTGATTTTCAGTTAGCTCCGTTAGGGGAGGGTGTGGATTTGCAGACATGCTATGAACCATCATCATGGCAGAAGATGAATGTAGGCTAAAATACGCAAAGTAAATGAGGGTGTGGTCATGCTAAGTTTGTTATACACTGCATCCCCTTTTTTATTATGGTTTTCTGACAGAGTTTTGCTGACTGATGATGGTACAAAATAACCGACTTGAACTGCTTGCGCCTGCAAAAAATGCAGCCTTTGGTATTGAAGCGATAAAACACGGTGCGGATGCAGTTTATATCGGTGGTCCGGCATTTGGGGCGCGATCTAATGCAGGTAACAGTGTTGCAGATATTGAACTGCTGACCACCTTTGCCCACCGTTATGGCGCTCAGGTGTTTGTGGCACTCAATACTATCCTTAAAGACAGTGAGCTGGCAGAGGCTGAATTACTGACTCATCAGTTGTGGAATGCGGGTGCTGATGCTCTAATTGTGCAGGATATGGGGCTATTACAGCTCGATTTACCGCCGATTGCGTTGCATGCCAGCACTCAGTTGGATAACCGAACCCCTGAAAAAGTGAAGTTTTTGCAAGATGTCGGATTTTCACAGGTGGTATTAGCCCGTGAATTATCGTTAGAGCAGATAGCCGCTATTTCTGCCCAAACTTCTGTACAACTTGAATTTTTTATCCATGGCGCACTTTGTGTTGCTTACAGTGGCCAGTGTTATATCAGCCATGCGCTGACCGGACGCAGTGCAAACCGTGGCGAATGTGCGCAAATCTGCCGTGTACCTTGCTCACTGAAAAACCGTGAAGGCGAGGTGTTGGTACAAGATCAACACCTATTATCGCTTAAGGATATGAACCAGAGCGCAAACTTACCGGCAATGATTGATGCGGGCGTGCGTTCATTCAAAATTGAAGGGCGCTTAAAAGATCTGTCGTACATTAAAAATGTGACAGCATGGTATCGTCAGCAGCTTGATACAATTTTAGAGCAGCGTCCTGAATTGAGCCGTTCATCGGCGGGGCGTAGCCAGTACACCTTTAGCCCAAATCCGGATAAAACCTTTAATCGCGGCAGTACCGACTACTTTTTGCTGGGAAGACAACCCACAATTGCTTCGTTCCGATCACCCAAATATATTGGCGAAGAGGCTGGAAAAGTCACCCGAGTTGGGCCTAACTGGTTTGAAGTTAGCAGCCAGACAACCTTTAATAACGGTGATGGGTTGTGCTATTTCACCGCGCGTAATGAGCTAAGTGGGTTGCGGATCAATCGGGCCGATGGGCATCGCTTGTTTACTGCCGAGCCAGTGCGCGGATTAACCGTGAATACCGTGATTTATCGCAACCATGATCAGCAGTTTGATGGTGTGTTGGATAAAGAGTCAGCCACCCGTCAGATTGCCGCTGATCTCAGTTTTACCGAAACAGAGCAGGGCTTTTGCCTGACGATGCAAGATGAGCAGGGTTTTGCGGTTGAGGTGATGCTCGAGGCGGAAAAATCGGTTGCTAATAACCCTGAGCGTGCTTATCAAACGGTACGCGATCAGCTAGGCAAACTTGGTAATACGCTATTTTACCTGCGTAAGATAGAGGTGACGTTGTCACAGGCGTGGTTTATCCCTGTGTCTGCACTCAACACCTTACGGCGCGAGGCGTGCGAGAAACTTGAGCATGCTCGTATGCAAGGGTATCAGCGCCCGCTGCGCCATACGGCAGAGGAAAATGCCACCTTCCCGCAAGATACCTTGAGTTATTTAGGTAATGTTTACAATAAAGCGGCAGAAGCCTTTTACCGTGATCACGGTGTGAACGAGGTTGCACCGGCTTATGAGCTAAATCAGGAAGATGATGAAGTTTCCCTGATGATCACCAAACACTGCTTACGTTATACCCAGAACATGTGTCCAAAAGAGGTGAAAGGGTTGAAACCGGATCCGTTGGTACTGGATATGGGTAACGATACGTTTCGTTTGAAATTTGATTGTAAGCGTTGCGAAATGCACGTCATGGGCAAGTTAAAAAAGGGAAAATCAGCACGCGTTGTTTGATGTGAAACCATTAACAACCGGTGCTTGAAATCAAATTATTGAGTATGCGTTGCAAAATGCATGCGATTTAAAAAACTCCCCATAACGGGGAGTTTTTTGTGAGTGCTAAAAGCGGCTGGCTACTGCAGTCGCGAGTTTTTCGAGCAGAGTTTCTGTATCCGCCCAGCTCAGGCACGGATCAGTGATTGACTGGCCATACACCGCGGCCTGACCATTAACCACTTTTTGGCTTCCTTCCACCAAAAAGCTTTCGGCCATGATCCCCGCAACCGCACGAGAACCGGCTTCAATTTGTGCGCAAATGTTATCGCACACATCAAGCTGACGGCGGTGAAGCTTCTGGCAATTGCCGTGGCTAAAATCAACCACCAGATGTTCTGCCAGATCAAACTCACGCAGGCGATCACAGGCTTGCGAGACATATTTCGCCTGATAATTGGGGTCTTTTCCGCCGCGTAAAATGATATGCCCGTAAGGGTTACCCGAGGTGCGGTAAACGGTCATCTTGCCGTGTTTATCGGGCGATAAAAACATGTGCGATGCACTCGATGCACGAATGGCATCAATGGCGATACGCACATTCCCATCAGTGCCATTTTTAAAGCCAACCGGACACGACAGCGCAGAGGCCATTTCACGGTGGATCTGGCTTTCTGTGGTACGGGCACCAATTGCGCCCCAACTGATCAGATCGGCAATATATTGGCCTGTGACCATATCCAAAAACTCAGTGGCTGTTGGCTGACCAATCTTATTGATATCGAGCAACAGCTTACGCGCCATTTTGATACCCTGATTGACCTGAAAACTGCCATCAAGATAGGGGTCTGAAATTAACCCTTTCCAGCCGACAACCGTACGTGGCTTTTCAAAATAGGTGCGCATAACAATGAACAGGCGATCATGATACTGCTGGTGCAGGGCATACAACCGCTGTGCATAGTCAACGGCTGCTTTCGGATCGTGTACCGAACAGGGGCCGACGATCACCAGCAAACGCGGATCTATCCCACTTAAAATATTTTCTATTGTTTTACGGGCACTCATCACGGTATTGGCTATCTGATCATCAAGCGGATATTCCGCTGCCAATTCATCAGGCGTGACCAGAGTGTCAATGCGTGCAGTGCGCAACTCATCAGTTCTAATAGGCATTATATTCTCTTGGTAACTTCATACAGACGGGCTGTGAAGAGACTCACCTAGACACAATAACGAAATTTAGGCAGGCTGCAAACAGGTAGGGCCGATTCAGAGCCGATAAAATGGCATATAGAAAAATAATTTTAGGAATTGGCGAAAATTGGCGATGTGTTGTGCAAATTATCAACAAACATCAATAGGGGGATAAAAAGAGACGGATCGGCTGCACTGCTCTGGGTAATAGCATCTGTGTAACCACAGGTTTGTGTCGTTACCGGTGATCTGGTTGCAAAAAATCTCCCGCTACTTGTGTTAGACAAGACATACGTGCAGTAAAACAGTAGATTAGATAAATACAGTAGGCATGGCTTTGTCAGGGGTAGGTGTAGACCACTATCAAAGCATGAGGACGCAATGTTGTAAGGGATAACAATGATGATTCCGCGTTTATCACATGTGCCGGGCGTAGCGCCGGTCACGCACGCTTTTCTTGATGCGCTAAAAGCCCATGGCTTTACGGGGGATGCAGAGCATACTTATGCTGCGCGCCTAAGTATGGCAACGGATAACAGTGTGTATCAACAACTTCCGCAGGCAGTGGTCTTTCCGCGCTCGGTGGCCGATATGCTGCTGTTAATGCAAACCGCCCAGTTAGCTGATTTTAAAACGCTGACATTTACCCCACGTGGCGGCGGAACGGGAACAAATGGTCAATCATTGACGACGGGCATCGTGGTCGATACCTCGCGTTACATGAACCGTATTTTAGAGCTGAATTTAGATGAAATGTGGGTGCGCGTAGAGTCTGGCGTAATTAAAGATCAACTCAATGCTTATCTGCGGCCACATGGTTACTTCTTTTCACCCGATCTTTCCACCAGCAACCGCGCCACGATAGGCGGTATGATTAATACCGATGCCTCAGGTCAGGGGTCACTGTTGTATGGCAAAACTTCGGATCATGTGCTGGGTTTACGTGCCGTCATGGTTGATGGCACGCTACTTGATACCGCGCCGATGGCTGTCGCGCTGGCCGAACATCTTGCGCAGCAAAAAGAGCGTATCGGGCAGGTGTACCAAACCGTTCTTGGGCGTTGCCGTGAACAACGTGCATTAATTTTAGAGCGTTTCCCTCCATTGAACCGCTTTTTGACAGGCTATGATCTCAAGCATGTCTTTAATGATGACCTCAGCCAGTTTGATTTAACCCGTCTATTAACTGGATCAGAAGGCTCTTTGGCGCTGATTGCCGAAGCAAAACTCAATATCACTGCCATTCCACACGTTAGGCAACTGATCAATATTAAATACGACAGTTTTGATTCGGCACTGCGCCATGCGCCTTTTATGGTACAGGCCAATGCCTTATCTGTAGAGACAGTCGATTCAAAAGTACTCAACCTTGCACGTGAAGACATTGTCTGGCACTCGGTACGAGAGCTGATTACGGATGTCCCCGGTGTGGATATGCAGGGTCTGAATATCGTGGAATTTGCCGGTGATGATGCTGTGCTGATTGAGCAGCAGGTCAATGCGCTGTGCGATAAGCTTGATAGCCTATTACCCGAGCATCTATCGGGTGTGATTGGCTATCAGCGTTGCAACGATCTGGTCAGTATCGAGCGTATTTACACCATGCGTAAAAAGGCCGTTGGGTTGCTCGGCAACACCAAAGGCGCGGCCAAACCCATCGCATTTGCAGAAGATACCTGTGTGCCGCCCGAGCATTTGGCCGATTACATTGCCGAATTTAGAACCTTACTCGATCAACATGGGCTGCATTACGGCATGTTTGGCCACGTTGATGCGGGGGTATTGCATGTTCGTCCGGCACTGGATTTGTGCGATCCGCAGCAAGAGATCCTGATGAAAACGCTCTCTGATCAGGTTGTGGCGCTGACAGCAAAATACGGTGGCCTGATGTGGGGTGAACACGGAAAAGGCTTTCGTTCCGAATACAGCCCGCTGTTTTTTGGTGAAACACTGTGGAACGAGCTGCGCCACATCAAAACCGTGTTTGACCCTGATAACCGGCTGAACCCCGGAAAAATCTGTATTCCACTGAAAGCGGATGCACAATTGGTGCAGGTCAGTGATGAAAAACGTAGCTGGCATGATAAAAAAATCCCGCTAACAGTGCGTGAATCTTACCGCGGCGCACTTGAGTGTAACGGTAACGGCCTGTGTTTTAACTTTGACACCCACAGCCCGATGTGTCCCTCGGTAAAAATTACCCGAGATCGCCGCCACTCACCAAAAGGCCGTGCCGCGTTGGTGCGCGAATGGCTGACACTACTGGCCGATGAAGGCGCAGATACGCTGGCGATTGAAGCATCGTTGACCGGAACACGCACCACATTCCGCCAGCTAATAGCAAAAACGCGCTACACCTTGGCTGCACGGCGCGGTGAGTATGACTTCTCGCACGAAGTGAAAGAGGCGATGTCTGGCTGCTTGGCCTGTAAAGCCTGCTCAACACAGTGCCCGATTAAAATTGATGTGCCGGCTTTTCGTTCGCGCTTTTTGCAGCTCTATCACACCCGTTATTTGCGGCCCGTGCGTGATTATATGATTGGCACAGTCGAACAATATGCCCCTCTGATGGCCAAAGCCCCTCGGTTGTTTAATGCCCTCATACAGCCAACGTGGATGCAACATCTGACAGAAAAAACACTCGGTATGGTCGATGTACCCTTGCTATCTGTGCCGACATTGCCCGAACAGCTAACCGGACACACCGCATTGCAGTTTGATTATGCACAGTTGCAGGCGCTCAGTCAGGCTGAAAAATCACGTTATCTGCTGGTAGTACAAGACCCGTTTACCAGTTTTTATGATGCAAACGTTGTTGCGGACTTTATCAGGCTGGCCGAACACTTAGGTTTTCAGCCCGTATTACTGCCGTTCAAACCCAACGGAAAACCACAACATGTCAAAGGTTTCCTCACTGAGTTTGCCAATACCGCCGCAAATACGGCAGAGTTTTTAAACCATATTAGCGCATTGGGTATTCCGCTGGTGGGTGTTGATCCGGCTCTGGTGCTTTGCTATCGCGATGAATACCGTATCACGCTGGGGGATAAGCGCGGTGACTTTAACGTATTGTTGGCTCATGAGTGGCTGAAAAATCAACTGGCTACCTTGCCAGCTTACCGTAAAACCTCTGACACATGGTATTTGTTTGGCCACTGCACTGAAAGTACCGCATTACCTGAAAGTAGCCGAGACTGGGCCTCGATATTTGCGCATTTTGGCGCAGAGTTACAAGCGGTTAGTGTTGGGTGCTGTGGTATGGCCGGAACATACGGGCATGAAAAGAAAAACCGAACACACTCTCAGGGGATCTATGCTTTGTCTTGGCAATCACAACTCAAAATTCGCCCATTAAATCGCTGTGTTTCAACCGGTTACTCGTGCCGCAGTCAGGTTAAACGTGAAGAGAAAACCGCCATTTTACATCCAGCGCAAGCACTGCTGGCGATTTGTCGCGATGGCAATTTGTTGTAGTCACTATCGCACAATCATGTCGGTATAAACCGGTATTTCGTGGCATTTTGAGTGACAACATCACCCATTGTAAATGTGTAATTATGTGCACTCTAGGGTTGTTATGGGGTTTGCTATCGAGTTATATCCATAATACTTATAGGGGATGTGAAGCACAAAACTGCCATGAATAGCGATGAATACCATTCACGGAATTGCATGCAATTTGTTGAATAAAATGCTAAAAAAGAGAGTGTACCTATGATGTGGAAGCGTCAGGCAACCCTTAGCCAACTCAATGCAATGGGAACAAATTGTATGGTTGGTCATGTTGGTATCGAATTTATCGCGTTGAATACAGACAGCATTGAAGCGACGATGCCGGTCGATCAGCGAACTACTCAGCCGTTTGGTTTATTACACGGCGGTGCGTCGGTGGTATTAGCAGAGACCCTTGGCTCAGTGGCAGGGTACTTGTGTACAGAGGGTGAACAAAAAGTGGTGGGGCTAGAAGTGAATGCCAACCATATCAAAGCGATTCGGCAGGGTATGGCGCGCGGTGTTTGCAAAGCATTACATACCGGCAGCCGACACCAAGTCTGGCAGATTGAGATCTTCAATCAGCAAGATCAGCTCTGTTGCAGCGCACGGTTAACCACCGCGATTGTTGATTAACCGATTATTAAACGCTGAAACGTAGATGATATACGTGGCACTATAACCTGAAGGTCAGGGCCGTTACTGCAGTAACTCCCTGATTTTCTAAGTTGCTTTCTTCGCTGATTTTCGGGATTTACATTAGATTACAGCGTTACTTTCTTGCTGCGTTTAATCTGACGACGGCGGCAAGAGCGGCGGTTTGTGTCAGGTTGTGTATTGTCCTGCTCTTCGCGTAAATGGCGCAATCTCTCGGTTCTGATCACTTCCTGCAGCATAAGCTCTTGCTCTAGCCAGACCTCTGCACTTTGTTTCATTGTCGGTGATCCTTAAAATAGACTTAACGGATGATAACAGGGACGCTAACGCCAAATTTTATGGGCAGAAATCTATCACAAATTTGCTATTTGGAAATCGGCAAATAGATTCAAAATGTGATCGGTATAGGGAATTGTGACGATATTTTAGGATGAAAAGATGCAACTAAATGATGTGTTAGTGGAAGGTGCTGTAACCAAGATGTTTTTTGATGGCAAAGGCGGCGCTTTACCGATGAATGCCGCCACAAACGCTATTCCATCATTACCTGCATGGTTACATCTCGATTACAGCCATCCGCAATCGGCAGAGTGGATTAAAAACAGTGATGTGTTGCCTGAAGGGGT
>NZ_JBOFRH010000260.1:0-10293 GCF_051650925.1 Plesiomonas sp. | reverse complement strand
CCATTATCGATATAAATACTGAGAAATTTTAAAATAGATATTGCAGTACTGATTACCGCGATAATCACTAAAGTCCATCCTACCAAGCGTTTGCTGGCGGATAAGATAACTGCATTCTTATAATTCACGTGTTGATTCTCCCAGTTCCCAGCAGAAGACTGCCTCATTATTTTCTACATATCTGGGTATAGCGTAGCAGAGATGTGACTGATTCAGAAACAGTAGCAACCTATCCTCAAGATAAATACGGTGCAAACAAACTTAATTTAAGTCATCATCCAAGATATTACTTAGATCAAGGCAGCCTCTACTGTTACCGAAAAATCGATGTAAAAAACACGCTAACCAAAAAGAGAGGAGGAGAGCGTGTTTGATATTTTACGAACTTGTTAAGATAGCTATATCACAATGAGGATTAATGTTGGATATAAACGCTACCTCGTAATCCGGCAGGGCTAAATAACACTTGCCATAATTGAATGTCGCGGGCGCGGAATGCGCCTGCACAGGCATTTAAATAATAGCGGAACATCCGATAAAAGCGGGGAGAGTATTGCGCTTGTAATGAAGGCCACTCGTTAACAAAGTTATTATCCCATGCCATCAGTGTTTTGTCGTAGTCAGCACCAAAATTATGCCAGTCTTCCATTACCAGAAATGGTTCTGACTCTGTTGCAATTTGCTTGATAGAGGGGAGGCAGCCATTGGGAAATATATATTTGCTTATCCATGCATCCGCTTTTATACCTGAAACATTGCTGCCAATACAGTGCAACAAAAATAGCCCCTCTTTTTTTAGACAGCGATTTACAATATTAAAATACGTGTGATAGTTTTTAGGGCCAACATGTTCAAACATTCCAACTGATACAATACGATCAAATTCGATATTTAAATCGCGGTAATCTTGTAAAATAATCTCTACCGGTAAATTTTCACAGCGTTGCTGGGCAAGCGCTTGTTGCTCTTTAGATATCGTCACACCGACAACAGATACACCGTGATTTTTTGCCATGTAATAAGCTAACCCACCCCAGCCACAGCCGATATCTAACACTTTCATGCCAGGTTTGAGTTGTAATTTATCACAGATCATCGCTAACTTTGCTTCTTGCGCCGCTTCAAGCGTTTGAGCCTCTTTCCAGTAGGCACAAGAGTACTGCATGTGTGGATCAAGCATTGCATTGAACAGATCATTACCCAAATCATAATGCTCTTTACCCACTTGCCATGCACGCAAGCGAGTTTGCATGTTAAAGACTCTCGCTTTTAGAATGCGCAATGTATCTTGAAAGTGTGAAGGTAATTGTTTATCTAACTTTGCGGTTAATACTTTATCAAAGAAAATATCTAACCGGTCACAATCCCACCACCCATCCATATAGCTCTCACCCAATCCCAGAGAGCCCTCTTGTAATATTCGCATTAGTGTATCGGGATGTTTTATTTTCATATCAAACGGTTTATTACCGTTAAGCGTAATGCCCGCTTTATTTAATAACTCGCTGGAAATGCGCTTCCAATGATCATGTTTTAATTCTGTTGTCTCAGTATTAATGTCTTGTTCTGTAGATAAACATTCGACACTTTGCGCTTTCATTAAAAACATCCTCTAAATAATTATTTGCGCTCTATTTTGATTGTTTTATGAGCGTCATCGAATTGAATTCAACCTAAATAATATTTAGCCTAATTTTTTTTATAATGAAACCATAAGTTCCACAGATTATTTTTCTGTTTGTAAAAAAATGTGCAACTTTAAAATCTATTTACATCAGATTATATCTGCTTTTCTAAATCCAAATAATGGCTTATGTATAACATGACTTATCGTTATAGATTTATTTAAATCAATAAGTTAGTTACTTATTAGATGCGTGTTTTTTGTTTACTTTAGCGAGTGCGATGTTTAGTGCAAGTAGAAAGCAAACTTACATGTTTGGTTACAGCTCTGTATGGCTGATGTTGTTAAACCAAATTAGGTGTAGAGCAGGTGAGAGTGAGTAAGTAAGTTAATTGGGAGCGGAGCGGTATGTGTGAAGCATGTCTGTCTAAGCCCAAAGTGGCTATGTTATGCCACCGCAGATTCGGTGGCATATGCGATAAGATCCTAAGATTAGGTTCTTACTTTTACAGTTTGCCCTTGAAAAGAGACAACCTGACCGGGCTGAATTTTACAACGCTTGCGTGTTTCAACCTGACCATCAACAGTGACCAAACCTTCGGCAATGAACGCTTTGGCAGCTGCACCGCTTTCGCTCCAGCCCTGAATTTTTAGCAAGTCACACAGTTCAACGAAAGGGTGGTTTTCTAACTGGAAAATTTCCATCATTTTGCCTTTTAAAGAATAAAAATAGTCATCAGCAGACTAAAATATTCTTACATTTTATCAGTTAAATGAGGTGCGACGCGAGATCAATATCGATACTCAGTGATATAGCGGTTGTGCTAGTATGCGCACGCTTTCTGCACCAATAACGACATTTGTCCTGAACTAATTTGGAACTCTATGATTAATAATGATGTTTTACGCAGCCTACGTTACAGCTTACAACTAAGCATTGCTCATATATTGCGCATTTATGAGCACGCAGGTTTAACGGTTTCTACCGATATGCTGAATGGCTGGTTAAAAAAAGAGGACGAAAGCGGTTTCATTGATTGTGATGACAATGCATTAGGTGCTTTTTTAGACGGTTTAATCCTTGAATTACGCGGCCCTTCGCCAAGTGCGTCAACAGATACAACCGGCGCAGTAAAAGAGAAAGAACTGCTTTCGAATAATGTTATTTTGCGTAAAATCAGAATTGCACTTCAATTACAAGATGAAGATATGCGCGCTATTTTGTCTGCTGCAGAATTGCGGATTTCAAAATCAGAGTTAAGTGCACTGTTCCGCCAGAAAGGGCATAAGAATTATCGTCCTTGTGGTGATCAGTTTTTACGCAATTTCCTAAAAGGGTTAGCCCGTACTAAGCGTCCGTCATAAAACAAACGGCGTATGTACCGGAATAATAATTCAGCCACTATATTTATATGTTAATTACACGGAATTGATGGAGCGTTTATGAGCAAAAGGAGTCGCATTCTGGGGGTTGTTTGTGCGCTGACTCTCTCTGTATTGGTCACGAGCATAACGCCTGCAGAGGCATCATCGTCATCAGATTCATCGTTGAAGCTAGCTTCTGCGAGCGCGTTGGTGATTGATACCCGCAAGGGGAAAACGCTGTATGCCAAAAATCCGAATAAAGTTGTGCCTATTGCATCGGTAACTAAATTGATGACGGCACTGGTGGTACTGGATGCAAAGCAAAACTTGAATGAGATCATCACTGTTGATCAGCGTGATCGTGATACGCTGAAAAACACACATTCAAGGATTAAGTTTGGTACAAAAATAACACGTCGTGATGCACTTTTACTGGCCCTGATGTCATCCGAGAATCGTATGGCATCAGCATTGGGGCGACACTATCCGGGGGGTAAACCCGCATTTGTGAAAGCCATGAACAGAAAGGCAAAAGCGTTAAAAATGACGCGTTCCCGCTTTGCTGATTCAACCGGTTTATCTACGCACAATGTGTCAACAGCCAATGATTTAGCAAAATTAGTCAAGGCTGCATACGCACAACCTCTGATTCGACAGTTTACACAAACTGAAAACAGAGAGATGCGTTTTAGTACACCATCGTACGCACTGCAGTTTTTTAACACCAACCCATTGGTGAAAAATGACAGCTGGAATGTACGGTTGAGCAAAACTGGATTTACCGATGAAGCAGGGCGCTGCCTTGTGATGCGGGCTCAACCTGGCAGAGATGATCTGACTATCGTGCTGCTTGATTCGGTAGGGAAACGCACACCGATTGGTGATGCAAACCGTATTCGTCAGTGGTTAGAAGGCAGTAAGCCTGCAAAAATTCCTGCGGCAGCAAAACGTTAATACCGTTTCACCTATATTCTGATGATAAAGTGGCAGTTGTGCGCCTTTAATTAAGGTAAACCATTGCCACTTTGTTTTTTTAGCTGGAAAATTTGTTGCGTTTGAGTCTTATCAGTCCTGACGGTTTGCATTGCGGTGAAAGTGTACACGAGCTAGAAAGTAGGTTTTCATGTGCTCAGTCATGCTTTCCATATACTGTTCAACCGAATGCCATAAAATCTCATCACTATTGATATCATCAACTTGTGCGCGAGCAAGTTGATCGATAGCCGCCATTTGTTGTTCAGTCAGTTGCGTAGTGCTGTCAGTCATCAGCGTATTCCTTTCAGTTCAGCAAGCATAAGAGTCAATAATGCTAACAAATCAGTATTACAGACAAAAATGATTTTGTGTAATCGCACATATTTTGTAGGTTTGTTGAGGCTGTGAAAAAGAGCAAATTGGCTATATTTAATGCAAACAGTTAACTTAGCTGGCTTTTTTGATATTTCAGGCTTGCCAGCACCACGGTTCACCGTTAATATTCACCTCGTTTTCCAGAAGCGGAAAACCTGCGTTGCTGTAATGTGCGTCCTTAGCTCAGCTGGTTAGAGTACTACCTTGACATGGTAGGGGTCGGTGGTTCGAGTCCACTAGGACGCACCATAAAGTAAAGCGTAATCAATGTGTGATACACCCATAGCTCAGTTGGTTAGAGCACTACCTTGACATGGTAGGGGTCGGTGGTTCGAGTCCACTTGGGTGTACCAATCAAAACAGTGATGATTATAGGCAACTTACTTTAAGCTAACGTTAACTTTACACCCATAGCTCAGTTGGTTAGAGCACTACCTTGACATGGTAGGGGTCGGTGGTTCGAGTCCACTTGGGTGTACCACATTTTAGACAAAGCCCGCATTATGCGGGCTTTGTTGTATCTGAATGTTCTATGAGTGCTCTGCTCTAAGTATATTAGAAAGAGAGCCTCTTACCCTAGATTACCCACATTTTTCCCCTTACTGTGTTTACATATAACCATCAGAGCAAAAAAAAACCGCACAAAGTGCGGCTTTAACGTCTAAACGGTTTTTTCGCTAAATTCAGCTTAGCGGCTCGCCATAGCCAAGATCTTATGGCTATCCTGACGTTGTAACCAACGAATTCGCAGAATAAAGAGCAGGGCAGCAGTGGTTAATCCACTGATAAAACCAATCCAAAAACCGTGAGCACCCATCGGCGCAACCAGATAATCTGTCCGACCCAATACATAACCAATCGGTAAACCAATTAGCCAGTAAGAGATAAACGTGATCACAAAAATAGCACGGGTATCTTTGTAACCGCGCAGCACACCACTGCCGACAACTTGAATAGAGTCAGAGCACTGATAAATCCCCGCAAATACCATGAGCTGCATGGCAACATGAATAACCTGTGGATCACTGTTATAAATATTGGCGATGTTCTCACGGAACAAAATAGTCAGAATCGCAGTAGACATCGCTAACGCAAACCCAACCACCAGCCCAGTAATAGCCGCTACCCGCGCATCTTCGGGTGATTTTTCGCCCAAACGGTGACCGACACGAATTGTTACGGCAATACCCATAGAGAGCGGCAGCATAAAGACCATCGAACTAAAATTCAGTGCAATCTGGTGTCCGGCAACAATCGTCGTACCAAGCGGGGAGACCAGCAGTGCAACCACAGCAAACAGTGTCACCTCAAAGAACATTGCCATTGCAATGGGGAAACCCAGTCGCATCAATTTGTTCAGGGTTTTACAATCAGGCTTCTCCCAATGGGTAAAGGCCTTAATATCACGGTAGCTACGTGCGCGGGTGGCATACAGCATCATCATGATAAACATTGACCAGTAAACCATTGCGGTTGCAACACCACAGCCCACACCACCAAGTGCCGGAGCGCCAAATTTGCCGTTAATGAATATATAGTTCACCGGAATATTAATCAGCAATCCGACAAAACCAATCACCATGCCGGGCTTTGTTTTGGAAAGCCCCTCATTGAATGAACGCAGCACGGCAAACATCAGATACCCCGGAACGCCCCACATAATCACCTGTAAATAACGCACAGTCAGGTCAGTCAGGTGTGGGTCAATATCCATTTGTTCGACAATAATGCGGCTACCATAAAGCACTAACATGATAGGGATAGAGATCAACCACGCCATCCAGAACCCTTGGCGCACTTTATGGCCGATTCTATCGCGTCGGCCAGATCCATTAAGCTGCGCAACAATCGGGGTTAATGCCATCAACAATCCGTGCCCAAACAAAATGGCTGGCAACCAGATGGATGATGCAATGGCTACAGCGGCCATATCCGCAGCACTGACTTTACCCGCCATGACAGTATCAATAAACCCCATGGAGGTTTGTGCTACCTGAGCAATTAACACGGGAATAGCCAGTTTTAACAGGCTTTTAGCTTCTAAACGATATCGTTGCACAGACACTCCGCAATGAAAAAAAAGGCACTCCGCTGATAACAATGAGTTTTTTTGTCAGCGGAATATGCCGTGATAACATCACCCTCGAATCAGAGTAAACCCACTAATTCTACTGGTTAACGCTATGGTAGCAAACAATTACGCTGGGGTTTTGTTTTGAATTAAAAATCGTTGCTGTATCAGCTAAAATAGACAGGCTAAATCGCTAGTTTATTATTTTATCATTCGAAATCGAGAAATCAGTCATGTTTACAGGAATCGTGCAAGGAAAAGCCCAACTCATTTCTATCACAGAGAAAGATCATTTCCGTACACATGTTGTCTCTTTGCCCGACACCTTATTACATCAACTTGAGACAGGTGCATCTGTTGCACACAATGGTGTATGTCTGACCGTGACACAGATTGATGGGAATAACGTTAGCTTTGATCTGATGAAAGAGACGCTGCGCATCACCAATTTAGGTCTGTTACAGTGCGGTGACTGGGTCAATATTGAAAGGGCAGCCCGTTTTGGTGATGAAATTGGCGGGCATGCTATGTCAGGCCATATTATGGCAACCGCAGAAGTGGTGCGAATACTAACATCAGAAACAAACCACCAAATCTGGTTTAAATTGCCGGTTGAGCTAATGAAATATGTGCTCGATAAAGGCTATATCGGTGTTGACGGTATCAGTTTGACTGTTGGAGAAACCACCAAATCACGGTTTTGCGTAAACTTAATTCCTGAAACCCGTGAGCGAACCACTTTGGGGCAGCGTCGTTTGGGGGAAAAAGTAAACATTGAAATTGATCCTCAAACTCAGGCCATTGTCGATACCGTAACTCGCATTTTGGCAGCACAACCGGTAGCAGCGCTTAATCATACCGGATCAGCCGTATCAACTTGCACAGAGAGTGTATAGATGATGAACGTTTTGCTCAGTTGGAGTTCAGGCAAAGATGCGATGTTGGCCTTGTTGCGGATGCAAGAAGATCCGAACTGCCATATTGTCGGGCTGTTTACCACCTATTCAGCGTCTGAGGATGAAGTGCCGATTCAAGGCACACCGATCAGCGTAGTTCGCTTGCAGGCACAGCGAATGGGCTTACCGTTGATTGAAATTCCGTTACCGGTTTGGCCGAATAACCTGATTTACACAACCTCAGTAGTTCAGGCGCTAAAACAGAGTGAGTTGGAGTTTGATACTCTGGCATTTGGTGATCTGTTTCTTGATGGTATTGCAGAGTTTCGCCGCAGTTATCTTGAACCGCACGGCTGGCATACGCATTTCCCGCTGATGGGGCAGCCTACCACTGAGCTGGCACAAGAGATTATTGCCCGCAACATAGAAACGTATTTAGTCAGTATTGATACGACACAATTATCCGGCGAATTTTGCGGTAAGCGTTTTGATAAGCAATTACTGCAACGCTTACCTGAATCCGCAGACCCGTGCGGAGAGCGGGGCGAGTTTCATACGTTGGTTGTCGACTCTCCGGCCTATACATCCCCGCTAACTATTGAATGGGGTGATATCGAGCAACAAGAGCGGTTTCATTTTCAACGGTATACTGCAGTATAAAGACGCTCAATGCCGATAAATTCATATCGGTAAAAATCAAGCATTAGTCGCGTATCCCAACATAACAGCATTACACACTGTTTATTGGAATACGTGCTGATGCAATTTCATGTGCAATTTTAGACACACCGTTACATGGAAAGTGGTTAAACAGCGATAATTACTTCAAATGCAAATAACTGACCAGTTGCAAACTGGGTAAGCAGTAGTCAGCAATTGACCAGCGCGGGTCATCTAGCAGTAACTTTTCGGGGATCACAACCGTCTGCATACGGGCGGCCTTCGCTGCAATTAACCCCGGTAGTGAATCCTCAAACGCAATACACTGTATCGGCTGAACATGTAAAGCTTGCGCACATTTAAGATAAACCTCTGGGTGAGGTTTTCCATAAGGCAGTGATTTTGCTGACTCAATAGCATCAAAGCAGTGCGTCAGACACAGAGCATCAAGCACCTGATGAATCAGCTCAAGTGGTGAAGAAGAGGCCAGCCCGATTTTTAAATCACATTTACGACACAGGCTTAAAACGTCAGTCACACCTGGCATCATAGGTTTATAGCGTGCAACCAAATCTCCCACACGCTGTACAATTTGTGTAACAACTGCCTCTTTACTTATGCCAGACCACGGAAAACGGCTGTACCACAGATTCACTATCTGATCGATACGAACACCTGTCGTCAACACCGTATCTTGCAGCGAAATATCCACACCCAGCGGGCGTAATACATCAATCTGAGCCTGCTGCCAAAACGGCTCAGAATCAACCAATAATCCATCCATATCAAATATGGCAGCTTTAAGCATTACATCACTCCTTTGAGATTAAGTGCTATGTGCCATCTGCTCACAAGCATATATGCGCAACACCCGTATTCCACATCAACCACAGCTATAATTTATACAACATTATTCATATCTATAGCCACTTACTGAAATATTAAGAGCGAAAAACCATACGGTCGATCACGGTTTGTGCTCGTGCCAAATAATCACCGCCAAACAAATTGCATAAATTCAGTAAATGATAAAGCTGATAAATACTCTTACGCTGACTATAACCGGCGGGAAGGGGGCTTAAACGCTCATAAGCCTGCTGAAATGTTGCGGGTAACGGTGTGAATAACGTATTCGCCAGCTCACTTGCCGCAATATCACACTCTCTATCGCCCCAATAACAAGCCGGATTAAAAACCACCGGTCCAGTTGATGAACTTCCACAGTGTGGGCTTAACAAATTTCCAAGCAGTAAAGAGGGCTCAATCGTATGCCCGGAGAGAATCTCTCTAACGGCTCCAACAATCTGTTTGATATCCCCAAAATAAATGCCTTTCTCTTGGCATAACTGCAATTGCCAGCCAATACGCTGTTCAGCAAAGAATGTATCCCAGCGGAGTTGCCAGCCATTGGGCTGTGGCGTGCTCGCTAAACCGTTATCCTCATCAAACCCAAACTTTAGCTGTTCACCCCACAAATGCAAACAAGCCAATTGAGCGCCTAACTCGGCGGCATCTATTGTGTTGAGTGGTGTGAGATCAATATATTCCATCAACAGGAAGCTTTTATTTCTAAATGTGCCAACAGCATAAGGGGTTGGAACGCGCACCGTTTCTGTACTGCTCAGCAATGAAAGTGCATCATATTCTGCTTGAAACTGTGGCAGAAAAGAGAGGTCATTCACTTTTACAAACACCGGATCATGCCCGTTAGAGATGAAATAGCTTTCGGATACCTCGCCACCCCGAAGCGCCGTCTTTTCTGAGCTGACATAAGCGTATTGGAAGTGTTCACTTAACAACGTACAGACGGTATGCCACATGGTGTTACCCCTTACGTAAAGTTACAGGTGAAAGGTTGCAGATGTGTTATTCCAGTTTTATAAAACTAACGTATAAATTTAGCTTAATCCCTGAGTCAGTGCACAGTTGAGCGAAACAGTTGTGTTAAATATAAACAAGAAATAGCAATTCACGATAAACCTGTCCGGTATTTCTTTATTCGCATAGGCTCAGCGTATTTTTGTATGGTAGGATTTATGCGAACTGGTGGTTTTTGTTAACGCTCATGTTGCTTTGAAACCCAAATCAACTGACTGTCATAAACCATTCTCGCAGAGTGAGTCGAGATACCAGAGTACTCATCTATTATTTGATAGATTTACAGCCTGTATGTGATCTTTCGTGTGGGTCACCACTGCAGAATAAGGAATCATTATGCCTGTTATTACCCTTCCTGACGGCAGTCAGCGTCAGTTCGATCATGCCGTTTCTATTATGGATATCGCGCGTGATATCGGCCCCGGTCTGGCGAAAGCCTGTATTGCTGG
>NZ_JBOFRH010000259.1:0-1978 GCF_051650925.1 Plesiomonas sp. | reverse complement strand
TCCGGTACTACCGCCGTCATTGGAGTGCGGATAAAGCCCGGTGCAACCGCATTAACCCTGATCTTCGCCCCCTTGCGGGTAAACTCTTTTGCCCAGGTTTTGGTCATCGCAATCACACCGCCTTTACTGGCCGCATAGTTACTCTGGCCGATATTACCGTCGATCCCCACCACCGAAGAGAGGCTGACAACCGCGCCACTGCCCTGCTCCATCATCACAGGCGCAACCGCTTGTGTCAGGTTAAAGACCCCTTTGAGGTTGATATCGAGCACCAGATCCCACTCTTGCTCGGTCATCTTCTGGATCAGGTTATCGCGCGTGACACCGGCATTATTCACCAGCACATCAATCTGGCCGAACTCTTTAACTACCGATTCGATAAACGCGGGGATCGCACTGCGGTCGGTCACATTGAGCACATAACCACGCACATTGGCTCGCCCGCTGGCGGTCTCTTCCAGCGCCGCCGGATCAAGGTCACAGGCAATCACCATTGCTGCACCTGCATCGGCCAAAGTATTCACAATTTGCCGGCCAATGCCACGACCACCACCGGTTACTACACAGATTTTATTTTTCATTGCATCACTCCTACACCTGTTCTGCGTTGATCGTAATAAATAAGTTTGTAAGCCTGATCACGTTCTGTCGTGTATCACTTGATACCGTTATCAATGACACCGGAAATCCATCGCGGCAAATTTCGCCCAAACCAGAGCAACAAAAGATCTGTTTATTTCTGGGATAAAAACCAGACCGACAGGCTACACTTTAATCATAATGCCGATTAAACAACCACAATAACAGACAAAACACAGTGTTTAATTTTTTTTATTTATCGTGTTTTCAGCGTTTCATCCGGTAAAAGCATCAGCGAAAAACGTTATAACCCGCCACACTTAATGGCGGTATTGACTACCATTAATGGTTATACCTTCGGGCAACAAACCGGTGTTGTTGCCGCACCCTGCCACAAACCCGATAGCAGCCTGTGATCGGTAAGGCATTTTGCGGCGCAAGCCGGTGCTACCATCAGAGCAACCAAATGCATGAAAAAGGAGCATCATCATGGCCTATCAACACATTTTAGTGGCCGTTGACCTGTCACCAGAAAGCCACTATTTGGTGAAAAAAGCGGTCGGTATTGCCAAACGAAATGCCGCCAAAGTTTCGTTGATCCATGTCGATGTCAACTATTCGGATCTGTATACCGGGCTGATTGATGTCAACTTAGGGGATATGAAGCAGAAGATCACGGAAGAGACTCATGCGGCACTGCGTGAATTAGCACTGAGCGGTGGTTATCCTATCCGCGAAACCTTGAGTGGCACCGGTGATTTGGGGCAGGTACTGATTGATGCTATCAAACAGTATGATGTGGACTTACTGGTCTGCGGCCATCATCAGGATTTCTGGAGTAAGCTCATGTCATCGGCACGCCAACTGATGAACAATATTCCGATTGATATGCTGATTGTACCGCTGCGCGATGATGAGTAACCACGCCCTCAGATTCGATGATCTGCGGTAATACGGCAAGGCGATAATGGCACGCTGACATATAGCGCCGCCCAATGACGGCGCTATATTAGATATGGAATATTAGATGTGGAATATTGGACATGAAACACTGAATTTGGAGTACTGAATTTAGTTTAGTGAGGCTGCATTTCGTTAAGTGAAACTAAACTGCCCCAATAGAGGGTTACTCACGTTTTTGCGGCTTGCATAAGTAGCGTTTTTTACGCGCACTGCGCCCACAGCGTATACAGCTAAACTTTGGTTTACGGGTAATTTCACACAGCAGACTAAAATGCTCACTGTACTCATCTCTTCCCCACTTACAGAGCCGACGAATCTCCATAACACCCTCTGATTTCATTATTATTTATCGTGCAAACGGGTTGCTTCCTCTACGAGTAATACCCGTAATTGAGAAAATCAGCAAGTGCTTATCGGGTGTATGGGCAGATTGATT
>NZ_JBOFRH010000258.1:0-1391 GCF_051650925.1 Plesiomonas sp. | reverse complement strand
ATCTTCGCCCCACTCAGGCAGAACGTCAGTATAACCGGTTACATCGTAAGACACGCCCCAGTTACGGCCGTAGCTGATGCTACCGTAACGGTCATCTTTCAGACCTACATAGGCTAAACGAAGCTGGCTAGGGCCATTGAAGTTAGAGTCTTGGTTGGTTGCCAGATTGTATTCAACGTGGCCGAAACCTTGCAGGTTATTGTTGATCTGGGTAGTCCCTTTTAGGCCCAGACGCGCATAACTTTGATCGCCACGCTGATACATGTCGGCATTGTGGTTAGATGCAAAGTGGTAGTCACCGGTTACAGAGCCGTACAGATCAAGTTTATTGTTGTTTTGATCATAAATAACAGCGGCATTTGCAGCGGTAGCCATCAGCATTGCTGGGATCATTGCTGCAAGAACGGTACGTTTCATGCTATTTCCTCATTCAGTATCGTATTGCTCCGGCGAGTCATTTAAATGTGTTTTTGCCGGAACCTTTCTTTGCATTTAATGTCCCACTTACACAGGTATGATTCCAGCCACTAATTGAATCTATTCGTGTCAGTGTTTGCATCAGGCTACAGACTGTAATGATCTGTGTCTTGTGACGAACTTTTCCCTAAGAAGGGTATCGGGCGCTAATCCATATTTTGCTGATGTCATACACATAAAAAAAGCCAACATAAGAATGTTGGCTTTTTTGTTTTACGCTAACGCGCAGTATGTTTGTTGCTTAAACGGATTGGCCTAAATGCCAATCTGTGCATCAGAATGCTGCGTTGCGTGGTGTACGTGGGAATGGAATAACATCACGTACGTTTTGCATACCGGTAACGTAGGCAACTAAACGCTCAAAACCTAAACCGAAACCGGCATGTGGCACTGTACCGTAACGGCGCAGATCGCGATACCACCAGTAATCTTCCTTGTTCAAGCCCATCTCGTCTAGACGTGCATCAAGAATATCCAGACGCTCTTCACGCTGTGAACCACCGATAATTTCACCGATGCCTGGAGCAAGAACATCCATCGCGGCAACGGTTTTACCGTCATCGTTCATACGCATATAGAATGCTTTGATATCTTTCGGATAGTTCTTCACGACAACCGGTGATTTGAAGTGAACTTCAGCCAGATAACGCTCATGCTCAGATGACATATCCACACCCCAGAATACTGGGTTTTCGAACTGCTTACCGCAGGTTTCGAGGATCTTGATAGCATCAGTGTAATCAATTTGTGCAAAGTCTGAACTGATAAAACGTTCTAAGCGGGCAACCGCATCTTTATCGATACGATCGGCGAAGAACGCCATATCGTCCATACGCTCTTCCAGTACTGCGTTGAAGACATACTTCAGCAGCTTTTCAGCCAGAGCAGCAGCATCGTCAAGGTTTGCAAAGGCA
>NZ_JBOFRH010000257.1:0-2484 GCF_051650925.1 Plesiomonas sp. | reverse complement strand
TCACCCCGGCTGATGATACTGGCGTTGATACTGTCAGGGCACTGACGTAACAAGCTGATACCGTGCAGTAATTGGCGTAAATCGGCAAATTCACGTGCAATAAAAGCCTGTACTTTGGCGATATCAAAAGCAGCTAATTCGGCATGCAGCCCTTGCAGCAGATTAGCAAAAATGTGCTCTGCATCGTGAAGATTGGGCTGGATATCCTGTCCGGCTACCGTTTTTTCAATCATAGCCACTAAGTGGTTGGTTATTTTGGCCGGTGCTGAGAGTACGGCGGCCACTTGCCCCTGCTGGGCATTACTTTCAATAATATCGGCAGCACGTGCAAACCGCTCGGCATTAGCCAGTGAAGTTCCACCAAATTTTAGTACTCGCATCACAGCTCTCCCTTCGCTGAATGAATATCCGTTTTCTGAGCGAATCAGCTGGTTAGCAGAGTCTCGCGCAAAAACTGTGGTCTATATTGCCGTATCTATCCTGCGGCAGTAGCCATCAAAATCGATACGTAAAACCGGCTCAAAAAAAAGGCCCGTTCCTTGGGGGGATACGGGCCTGAATCATTCTGTGTATGTGTGCGTCAGCCCGCGCCATGACCTGTTATGGTCATCGTCGTGGTGGTGGTAATAATCATGATCATCAGGGCAGTGCTTGGCATCGTTTCATCTCTGTTGGTGTGATCTTGATACTGCGTAGTGACAACGTTATTTACAACATGGCTACAACTGACCGACGGCTGACACCGCATAAATTACCCTATTGGTTAAAGCAAATTTGAGTCAATGTCAATCTGCTGATCGCATAATACCTTGATTTTGCTGTGCTGTAGTGCAGCGTTAATAGCTAAAAAGATTATTATTTACGTTATTTATCGCTTAAAAATAGTCTATTAGCAGGGGGTGATATAAAAATAGGCGTGATTACAGCACTTTTTTTGCTGCACAATATTTTTCAATATCATTAAGCAAAGTATGTAACATTGCAGTATCACGCTGGGCGAGAACGCCCATTCGCTGATCTAGCCAGTCGGTCAGCTTTTGATCGTTATCCACAGCCATTTGTACCAGTAAATTTTGCATGCGGCGGCGCAATGCCTGTAATTGCCCCGCTTGTGGTGGGCACTCGGTTTCTGGTACAACCCCGTTCACTTCTGCCAGTTGATAGCAGTACACCATGACAGCCTGACCCAAATTGAGTGAAGGGTAGTCAGCCTGCATCGGCACGCAGGTTAGCAAATCAGCAAGTGCCAACTCCTCATTGGTTAACCCAGACTCTTCACGACCAAAAACCAGTGCGGCGGAGTGCATCCAGCTCTGTTTTTCATGCGCTTGCGCCAATACTTCACGTGGCGTTGCATAATAGTTGAAGCGCGCCCGCTCACGGGCAGTACTGGCAATAACCCATTCGGTGTCTGCAACGGCTTCTGCCAGCGTTGGGAAAACCTGTGCCGATGCCAGTATCTCTTGCGAGCCGTGAGCAACCCAGCGGGCAGGGTCTTGCAGGTGGGCATCACTGTTTACAATACGCAGTGAGGTAAAACCCATGGTTTTCATTGCCCGCGCAGCGGCCCCGACATTTTCCGGCCGTGCCGGTTCGACCAAAATAATATGAAACTGCATCATCACTTCCCTCAATATTCCACTGCCGCAAACTCTAACGACTTCCCTGAGAAATGCAATTTTAGGCGGTTGCGCACTGAGCAAATAGCAGCCATAGTAACAAGGTGTGGTGAAAATATAAGCATAAGGATATGAGAATTGACTTCGGCACTGGAATATTTAATTGCCCATACCATATTGCAAGGGTTCGATGCGCAATACGGGCGTTTTCTGGAGATCACTGCGGGCGCGCAACAGCGCTTTGAGCAGGCGCAGTGGCATGCGGTACAAGATGCCATGAAACAGCGGATTAATCTGTATGATCACCATGTGACTCTGGCAGTGGCCCAGCTAAAAAGTATGAGCGGTGATCTGTACAGTGATCCACATTTTGTTATGCGGGTAAAAAGTGCGTTTGAAACCCTGCTGCACGATTATCCGCGTTATGAAATAGCCGAGAGTTTTTTTAATTCCGTTTATTGCCGTATTTTTTCACACCGGAATTTAAAACCGCATAAACTGTTTGTTTTTAGCTCACAAACTGCGCGTGAAGATCTTCCTCAGCGGCCTTTGGATAAAACCTATACTTTGCAGCGTGGTATTCCTACGGTGTTGGCACAGATTTTAGATGATATGTCTTTTACGTTACCGTGGGAATCTCTCACGCGTGATATTGAGCATATCAGCCGCCGTCTGAGTGCCCGTTTTGATACTTCAACCCTTGCACAAGCCTCTATTACTACATTGCGTGAGCCTTTTTTTCGCAATAAAGCTGCCTATTTAATCGGGCGAATTAATTTACCCAATCAATGCTATGCGCCTTTTGTACTGCCTATTCACCACAATCAGCAGGGCGGGATCTTTGTCGATACCTGCTTAACCGAAT
>NZ_JBOFRH010000256.1:0-1482 GCF_051650925.1 Plesiomonas sp. | reverse complement strand
CAATTTATCAGAGAAGAATTTACTGCTTGCCGAGCAAGCGCAATCACGAATTCTCTTTGGATGTACCATTGCGCTGATTCTTTCTTTTGCGATTAGTTATTGGATTAGTCGGATTGGTTTACGGCCTCTGTTTGAACTGACTCATGCGCTGGAAAATATTTCTGATGGCGAAGGTGATTTGAGCCAGCGGCTACAGGTTAAAGGTAGTGATGAAATCTCTCGTCTTGGTCATGCATTCAACCGTTTTGTGACCAAAATTCATCAGACGATCACTGACTCTCATCGTATTGCCGCTGCGGTAGCAGAGGTGAGGGGCCAGCTATTTACGTTATCGGCTGAGATTCATCAAGGTGCTGAGTTGCAGCAAACGGAGCATGACCAGATAGCGTCAGCAATGGAAGGGCAAACTGTGGCCAGTAATCAGGTGCACCGCTGCGCCACGGAAACCGCTGATGCGACGCGTGTACTGATTGATAAAACCGATGCAACGCAGCAGGCACTCAAAGAGACCGGTATGGCACTGGATGGCTTAACTCAACGCCTGAATCGTACCGACACTTCGATTTCCGAACTTAGTCATACTGTGGCAGGTATTACCACGGTAGCGGATGTGATCAGTAACATTGCTGCGCAAACCAATTTACTGGCACTGAATGCGGCGATTGAAGCTGCACGCGCCGGTGAACAAGGGCGTGGTTTTGCGGTGGTTGCTGATGAGGTGCGTACACTCGCAAATCGTGTTCAGCACAGTACCGATGAGATCCGCACAATGATTGAAGGCTTACAAGAAAGCAGCCATTTATCGGTGCAATCGATGGAGGAGTGCCAAGAGTACAGCAGTCAAGCGACGGCGCAGATGTCTGGTGCTGCTGATAGCCTAACGCAGATGGAACAAGCCATCGCATTAATTCGTGATATGAGCCATCAGGTTGAAGCTGCGTCAGATGAGCAAAATAACCTGAGCCATAATATCGATAATCGTCTACAACAAGCTGTAGCGCACTCGTACTCTATGCGAGAACAGATTGTGGCGATGACACATGCTTGCGAAGCGTTAGAGCGAGAAAGTACCAATTTGGATCGAACCCTTTCTAGTTTCCGAGTCTAGTGTGTTATCGGTTATTCCTCGCTAAACCGTAAACGTGTAATGCCGCCTGATTGGGCGGCTTTTTTATGCGTGATGGTGAGAGTCTTGAGCAAAGTTTCGTAGGGGGAATAGCGGTATCTTCTGCAAAGATGCATAACCGCGACAGTAAAGTTTTTTACATTTTGATAAATTATTCTTCTAAGTCGTGTTTCCATTAGCTGTAATGGCAATTTGCCAGCAGCCTAGCGTGCCGCAAGTTGCTTTCCTCAGTGAAGAGGGCGTAAATAGAAGACGTACCACAACATTGGAGAGTTATTATGAGTCACGAACAGAAGAAAAAGCCGCAGAAAACTCTACAAGAACGCAGAGCTGAAAAACGGGAAAAACGTCATCCG
>NZ_JBOFRH010000255.1:0-1396 GCF_051650925.1 Plesiomonas sp. | reverse complement strand
CCACGTTGAAAATGCGCTTCGATCTCTTCTGCCGAAGGCAGGTTCTGTATGTCTGACATCTTTTCCTCTGATTGCCCGTCACTGATATGCCTGACATAGCAATTATTACGCCATTTTCGGCGGTTTCTCTGCGGTATTCAGCGTGATAACGGCGTAAAAAAACCGCGCTTAAGCGCGGTTTTTCACCAAAGAAGCCATTTGTTATCTGCAGCCCATTAATTAAACAATTAGCGATAGCAGATTAAGTTTAGATATAGTTAAACAGACTCAACCCCTGCAACTTCATAAACGTGGCCTGACTGGCCTGCATTGAGCTACTGAGCATGGTCATCTGCAAAATGGCAGTCGGATAGTCGACATCCTCTTGGGTAGAGAGCGCGCTTTTTACCACCACATCATTATCGGCATGATCTTCTTTCGCGGTTTCCGCCGCTTGCATGCGCGTGCCCACTTCACCTCGAACAGAGTTCAGGTGTTTACTAATGGCATCTAGGTCGGCAAGACCCATGCTGATGTTGCCGGTGTTAGTGCCGTCTTGCACATTTTTGATTGCGTCTTGCATCGCTTCGAATGCATCGATGGTTTTACCCGGCTTGATGCTGACTTTATCCGCACCATCATCTGACACTTTAGGCTCGCCGCTGAATTTGATCCGCGCCAGATCCTGCTTGCCATCATTGATCACCAGTTGACCATTTTTCATATCTACTGGTTGTGGTTCAGGAGGTAACAGTGTGCCTGGGTGTGCAGGATCTTCTTCCTGCTTAGGAACGTACTCGCCCTTGCTATTTTTAGCCAGAAAACCAGTTGAGCCGTCAGCCATTTTGACAAACTCGACATCATACTGCTCATCAGAACCTTGTAAGTTCTCGGTGCTGTTGATGAAGAAATCCGAGCCTTCGCTAAGATTGTAATCTGGACGATAATCACCAAATGGATTCGGCACTTGCTGGAACAGCTTTGCCCCAGAATCATTCACCGGAACTTGGATTGAAGATGCCACCTGCATGAAACGCTGTTCATCGTTGCCACGGTACTGAATTTTACCGCTGGCATCTTTGAAAAATGGCGGTTGATCGGTTTTGGTACCACCAAAGATATAGTTACCAGCTTCATCACGGGTATTGGCCAGATCAAACAGAGCATCTAAGTTAGATTGCATGTCTTGCGCCAGTGCATTACGGCCATCTTGGTCCAGTGATGGGTTCAAAGCCCCTTGCACACGCTCTTTGCTGTTTTGAATCAAATCGTCAGCATTTTTCAGGTAGGTCTCTTCCTGCCCTAAGCGATTGAGCGCCAAGTCCGCCATGTTGGTGTACTGCTGATTCAGGGTGCTTTGCTGTTTGAGGTTATGGATGGAGACCATGGCCACCGCATCATCACCGGCGGTCTGAAC
>NZ_JBOFRH010000254.1:0-1178 GCF_051650925.1 Plesiomonas sp. | reverse complement strand
ATGGTGTTGACCAAAGGTCAGTCCTTTATCCGGCCGATGATTGTGACGGTTTCCCTGCTGATGACCTGCAAAATGGTGTATGACAGTCATGGCACGGAGATTTATCAGTGGTTGTCGGCGCTGATCGCATGACACTGGTTGCATGAGTTTGACGGGCGAAAAGGGATAGCGCTGCAAGCGAAGCCGTACAAACGAAGCGTTATAAACAAAGAGTGCCCTCATCAAGTCGCCTAAAAAAATGGCCGGAAGCAGTGCTGCTCCGGCCATTTTTTGTGTGCGCTGTTTATAGCAGTGTTGCGGTGTGTTGTTGAAGGTGCGACGAGCAGCCGATTACGACTCTTCGCTTTGGGTGTAGTTAAACACCGGTAAACCTAATTCAAAGTGCATCGCCAGCAAACGGGCCACAAAGCCACTGCACAGGGTAATCATGGTCACTGCATTGTGATCTAATCCGGTATGTTGCAAGCCGACATACAGCAAACCGGCGGCAAATGAGATCCCCGCATACAACTCTTTTTGGAATACCAGCGGGATCTGATTACACAACAGATCACGCAGTACCCCGCCAAATGCGCCGGTGATCACTGCGGCAATCACCGCCACTACCGGGCCGTGGTGCATATCCAGCGCCACTTGCGCACCGATGATGGAAAAGACGATCAAACCCAGTGCATCCAGCACTAAGAACACTTTGCGCAGGTGCTTCATGACCGGTGAGATCCACGTCGTGATCACTGCGGCACAGGCCACAATCACAATGTAGTGCGGGTGTTTGACCCAGCCGAGCGGGTAATGGCCGAGCAACATATCACGGATCGAACCGCCCCCGATGGCAGTCACACTGGCGATGATAATCACACCGAACAGATCCATTTTACGACGACCTGCGGCCAGCGCACCGGTCATGGCTTCAGCGGTGATCCCGATAAGATATAAGATAGTCAGTAACATGGGGAAAGTGGCTCAGTCCATCAGTGAAAACGCGAGTGAGACAACACAGGCCAGCACACGGTATGACGCTTCTGTATGACGCGGCTAACGTTGGCTGCTGGTTGGCGAATGCGCGCTATTTTACTGCTGATTTTTCTTTTGTCGCATTACAAATACTAATCATTTATTGATTGTGTTTTAAATGTGACATTGTGATATCACATAGTAAATGAAGTTGCATACAGCAA
>NZ_JBOFRH010000253.1:0-10303 GCF_051650925.1 Plesiomonas sp. | reverse complement strand
GCTTGCTTTTGCAAGCGATCATCACCAATTGATTCAGCTGCATTCAGCGCTTCTTCAATATCGCCCACTTCCAGTGATTGATCTTTTTGCATGTAATATGCCCAAACACCGGCAAAACAATCGGCTTGCAGCTCCATTTTAACGGACAACTGATTCGCCTTCGCTTCACTCATACCCTTTTGTGCCCGACGGGTTTTCGCTTCAATACCCAGTTGTTGCTGCACATGGTGGCCGACTTCATGTGCCACCACATAGGCTTGGGCAAAATCTCCCGGCGCACCCAGTTTATTTTTGAGATCCTGATAAAAAGACAGGTCAATATAAACGGTTTTATCTGCCGGACAGTAAAATGGCCCCATCACCGCCTGCCCTGCACCACAGCCGGTACCTGTCATATTGCGGTACAACACCAAACGCGGTTGCTGGTATGTCTGGTTACTTTGCTGAAATAGCTGACCCCAAACATCTTCGGTTGAGGCCAAGACGACCGAGGTAAATTTAGCCAGCTCATCATCTGGCGTAGTTTTTTTCATCGGCTGAACCGAGCCTGAAGGTGGCAGAGGTGAAACCGGAATAGACTGCACATCATCAGCGGGCAACATGCCGGAAAGCCCATTTCCTGGGCCGAGTAATCCGGTTAAATCAACACCAAAAAACAGCCCGCCAATCACTATCAGTAAAATAATGATACGGCCTTTGCCACCACCAACAGGAAACCTTCCGCCCATACCACGGCCACCCATGCCATTACCGGCCGGATCATCTCTGCGGTCTTCTACATTTGAACTTTCTCGCTTATCACGCCAACGCATACAGCCTCCTGCGGCAGTTTTGCTGAGCTAAACAGCACAACATCGCCACCTATATACACTCTCATGCATACAGGGTAACGTCTCAACAACGTCACATCTACATACCCGCTATCAACAGGTTAAAGCGTAGGCATTTACGGCTATTTTTGCCTCTATTTTGTACTATTACATCTGTCACACTCTGTTTTAAACAACCACCGATACAGTCACTTCATAATAAATAATGAGTACAACCATCATTACAGCGGTGGGGCTCAAACATGGCAGACATAAAAATAAGATGAGATGAGATGAGATGAGATGAGATGAGATGAGAAAAAATAAGGCCCGAATCAATAAACTCAATGAATTAACTGTAAGTATCCTAAAAAGTGCTCACAAAACAGGATCAGGGCAAGTACCTTTCAGTATCTGCCCTGATCCCCCCTAAAAAAGACACGTAAACGATTGCTTTTCAGGGTAAAAAAAGCGGGTTACGCCAGCACAATACCTAAACGCTGAGCCACTTCTTCATACGCTTCAACCACACCACCTAAGCCCTGACGATAACGGTCTTTATCCAGCTTTTTCAGTGTGTCTTTATCCCACAAACGGCAACCATCTGGTGAGAACTCATCACCTAAAACGATCTCTCCATGGAACAGACCAAACTCCAGCTTGTAATCAACCAGAATCAAACCTGCATCGGCAAACAGCGCTTTTAGTACATCGTTAATCTGAAAACTCAGCATTTTCATGCGATCAAGATGCTCATCACTGACCCAACCAAATGAACGGCAGTGGTACTCATTGACCATAGGATCATGCAGCTCATCATTTTTCAGGAACATCTCAAAGGTTGGCGGAGTCAGCTCCATGCCCTCTTGCACACCTAAACGGCGTACCAGTGAACCTGCCGCACGGTTACGCACCACGCACTCAACCGGCACCATATCCAGTTTCTTCACCAAAGCTTCGGTATCAGAAAGCAGACGCTCCATCTGGGTTGGAATACCCGCTTCAGCCAGTTTGGTCATAATGAAATAGTTAAACTTGTTATTTACCATTCCCTTACGATCAAGCTGCTCAATACGCTGACCATCAAAAGCAGAGGTGTCATTACGGAACTCCAAAACCAGAAAGTCTGGATTTTCGGTGTTGTAAACGGTCTTTGCTTTACCACGATACAGTTCAGCTTGCTTCTGCATTGTTACTACTCCATGTCCATTTCAATGATTGAAGGTGGTTCAATAAGATCCAACACGGTATCAATGCCCCCGTTAGCGCAGTACAGCGTATCGCGGGCATACAATTTCAATAGTAAAATTCAAGAACAAAAAAGGGGCCTAAGCCCCTTTTGATAATAACGATTATGGATTTACACCATTGCCAAATGCAGCTTGCATCGCCGGCAGTAAGGCGTTGAAGGTGCTGTCAGACAGCGGCTTGCCATCGGCATCCGTCAGTGCCACTGTGGTGCGGTTGCCCAAATCACCGACTTGCAGCTTATAAGCACTGCGCGACAGTTCAGGGTCGGTTGCGCCCAGCGCTTTCCAGCCTTCATCACCGATATTTTTATACGATAATGTCAACTGACCTTGAGGACGGTTACGCTCATCAACGCTAAAGCCAATTTTTGCCAGTGCATCTGGCAAGCGCGCCCAAACACTGTCATATCCGGCACGGACGACATACACCGGTAAACCCGTATTGTCCTGTCCGGCAGCCACCGGCATACCACCACTCTGACCTGCTACACGAGCCGCTTCTTGTACTCGGCTCTGCTCATCCATACTCATCATAATACGGTTGAGCATCATTGCACTGTAGCGAGAACGGTCGGCTGCAACAGCAATACTCTGGCCAGTACTGTCTTGCAAATCTGTCAGACGGCTGATCAGCTGGGTATTATAGCCTTCACCTTTCACACTAATCTGGTAACGGGCACGCACAGTTTCACTGTCAGAGCCTTGCATCCAGCTCACCCAATCTGTGGTGAGTGTCATATCTGCCGGAGTCTGTGCAGCAATAGTGATTTTCTCACGTTGCAGCGTATTGAGCAGATTGCCCCACAAACTGGCCGCAGAATATACGCGTGATTCAAGCACCGCGACGGCAGTATCACCATCAAGCTGGGTGCGTGCACCATTGAGCAATGGCATCACCTGTACAGGCGGGCGAATATCAATTTGCTTGCCTACTGCGCCTTGCGTAGCAGCCGGAATCAAATAATCATTCGAGGCCAACGGAGCCGAAACACCTGCTGGCCACACCAGCGTATCGGAAGCGGGGATATTCAGATAACTGTCGTTACCATTTACTTCACGTTTATAACGGCCACCGTCAGATGAACAGGCGGTTAACGCCATCACCAACGATAACCCGAGCACACTTTTCACTGACAGTGTATTTTTCAGCACCGCAGTGCCCTTAAACAAGTGAGCCATTCCAACTCCCAAAAATTAGAGTAAACCTGCCGCAGACAGTGCCTGTTCAACACGCGGCGTTGCAGCATCACTCAACGGCAACAGTGGCAAGCGTAACATGTTACCACTCATCATACCTAAACGATAACAAGCCCACTTCACCGGAATCGGGTTGGACTCAATAAACAGCTCATGATGCAACGGCATCAGTTTTTCATTAATTGCCTGTGCAGCAGTAAAATCACCGGCCAATGCCAATTCACACATTTTACTCATGTCGGCAGCCGCAATGTTGGCGGTCACCGAAATCACGCCACAACCGCCTTCGCGGATAAAATCGAGTGCTGATGCATCATCACCACTGAGCAAAGCAAAGTCAGGGCCAGTTAGCGCATGAATTTGTTTAACCCGCGCGATATCACCGGTCGCTTCTTTTAGTGCCACAATATTGGGGATCTGAGCCAGACGCGCAACCGTTTCTGGCAACAAGTCGCACCCAGTACGGCCCGGTACATTATAAAGAATTTGCGGCAAGTCTGTCTGCTCTGCAATGGCTTTATAATGACGGAATAACCCCTCTTGGGTTGGCTTATTATAGTATGGCGTAACACTTAAGCAGCCGACGACACCGGTATCGTTAAACATTTTCGTCAGTGTAATCGCTTCTGCAGTGGCATTTGCGCCTGTGCCTGCGAGCACGGGAATACGCCCATTGGCATACTCTAGCGTTTTCAGGACGACCTTAATATGCTCTTCCACACTCAAGGTTGCTGATTCACCGGTGGTTCCCATAGCAACAATTGCATTTGTGCCACTGCTGACATGATACTCCACCAACTTTTTCAGGCTTGCATAATCAACCTCTCCGGCCTGATCCAGTGGCGTTACTAGTGCTACAATGCTTCCTGAAAACATCTGATTTTCCCCCTTGAGTTTTGACTGATCATGGTACTTTTTACTGGCGCACAAATGCAAGCAACACAACACCAATCTCGTTGCGTTTTGCCCCGCAGAAACGAAAAATTTTGTGTTACCATGCAATAATCAACTCTTTCAGGGGGAATTCTCGTGCAGGAACCTCAAGCACATTATTTGGTTCTCACTGCTGTCGGCGCTGATCGGCCGGGCATTGTGAACACCATCACCCGGCATGTCAGCAGTTGCGATTGCAATATAGAAGACAGCCGGCTTGCGCTGCTCGGTGGTGAGTTCACCTTCATTATGCTGCTCTCTGGTAGCTGGAATGCGATTGCACGCATTGAATCTACTTTGCCGTTAGCCGGTGCGGAACTTGATTTGATGATCGTGATGAAGCGAACTGAATGCAATCCAAAACCACCTTATCCGGCCACCGTCTGGGTACAAATTGATGTTGATGACTCCGCGCACATCATCGAAAAGTTCACTGACTTTTTTGCCTCACGTCAGCTAGATATTGCCGAGTTAGCCTCAAAAACCTTAGCACGCCCGCATGCTGCACCGTTGTTGAGTATTCAAATTGCAGCGCACAGCCACATTTCAGCCCCCAAACAGCAAACATTGATTGATGATTTTCACGCATTGTGTCAAAAATTAGGGGCTCAGGGCGCTATCAATGTGGTGGTTCACTCACAACCAGATACCACGCAACAAGCGCTGAACCGCTGAATTAATTAATTGATTATATTCATAAAAAAGTAAGTTGTTCGTCAGTTCACTTGATGACACCATAAAGAAAAATCCATCATCGCAGCAAGGATTATTACGTTATGCATACACTCAAGGTTGGCGATAAAGCCCCTGCATTTACTCTGCTTGATCAAGACAGTGAAGAGATTAGCCTGAGCGATTATCAAGGCGGAAAAGTACTGATCTACTTTTATCCCAAAGCGATGACGCCCGGCTGTACGGTACAGGCGTGTGGCTTGCGTGACAGTAGCAGTGAGCTAAAAGCCTACGGCGTTGATGTTCTCGGTATCAGTACGGATAAGCCGGAAAAACTATCGCGGTTTGCCGAAAAAGAGATGCTGAACTTCACGCTGTTATCGGATGAACAGCATCAGGTTGCTGAGCTGTTTGGTGTCTGGGGTGAGAAAAAGTTTATGGGCAAAGTGTATGATGGTATTCACCGCATCAGTTTTCTAATTGATGAAAACGGGGTCATCGCTCACGTGTTTGATAGCTTTAAAACCAAAGATCACCACGAGGCCGTACTCAGTTATCTTGCCACTGCGCAATAACCGGCTTCCCGCTAGATAAAACAAAAAAGGGCATGAGATGCCCTTTTTTTATTACCTGATTCAACATTATCCGCTTCAAAAAAGTGTTTATGCCACTTCCATCGGCGGCTCTTCTGCCGCAGGCCAGACATTAACCACAGCCTTAATAAGGGTAGCCAGCGGAATGGCGAAAAATACCCCCCAAAAACCCCAGAGCCCGCCAAAAACCAGCACGGAAATAATGATCATCAGCGGATGCAGGTTCACAGCTTCCGAGAACAGCACCGGCACCAGCACATTACCATCTAGCCCCTGAATCACCAGATATGCCACCAGCAAATACCAGTATTCGGTTGAAAGCCCCCATTGTGATAACGCCACCAGTGCCACCGGAATCGTCACCAATGCCGCACCAATATAGGGGATCAAGACCGATAGCCCGACCAGCACCGCCAACAGCAGTGGGTAATTCAAACCAAAGAAGATAAATGTCAGATAGGTGGCAATACCGACCACCATAATCTCTATCACTTTCCCACGAATGTAGTTGGTGATCTGCTGATTCATCTCGGTCCACACTTTGCCAACCAGATAGCGGTTTTTGGGCAGAAAACGCATCACGCCAGTAAACATCTGGGTTTTGTCTTTGAGCAGAAAAAATACCATCAAAGGAACAAGCACTAAATACACGGCCAGCGCGACAAGATTCACCAGTGAGGCCAATGACAACTTAAGCACCGATTCCCCTACCGCCAGAAACTTATCTTTCAAGCTGGAAGTCAGGGTATCAATCATCGAGTAATCAATATAATCAGGGTAGTGATCAGGCAGCGAACCTACATAGTCATGAAATTTATTCAAGATGGCCGGAATATCACGCGCTAAATTGGCACACTGTTGCCATAGGTTTGGCACCAATACCAGCAAAGAAACCAACATGATACCGACAAAAGCAGACATCACTACCGCAACCGAAGCGGTACGTGGCAGCCCTATTTTGACCAAACGGGTCACCGGCCACTCAAGCAGATAAGCCAGCACCAGTGCCACGAGTAGCGGAGTAATCAAGCTACTGAAAAAATACAGCGTGCCAAATCCAAGCAGTAAAATCAGTGCCAAACTGACCGCCTGCGGATCAGAAAAACGCTGACGATACCAACGTAACAAAACATCCAACATGAACAACAAACTCCTTGTGAACGCTCATGCCCGCTCAATTTCAACGACAACGGCCTGAGATTCATGGTAATGAGACACGCGCCAACCGGCAGCCTGTACCACACGGGTAATATCGGTAAGCTCTGCAGATCCCGCAAGGTGAAACTGCATATAACGGGCATCAGGGTGAGTTCGCAGGGCCGCTTTCACCTGCAAAAGCAATAATGGGCAACGCAGAGCGCGTAAATCAATCTGAATCATTTCCATAACATCTTGCTGACAGTGTAAGATGTGGCGATATTGTAAAGGAGAGCACCCATCAGCAGAAGAACTTCCCGTGCTGATCTGGGTCTACTGTAAACCAAGGATTGTATAAGAGAAGATCATGATGCACCGATTATCTCGCTCAGTGATTGCCACACTTCTCACCACGGCTATATTTAACAGCAGTGTTATGCTGCCGTCAGCTTACGCCGCTCTACCACAAACACTGCCGGGGTTAAGTACTGATCAGGCCATCAGCCAAGATCTGCCTGATATCGGCACCGCAGGTGGTAGTGTACTGAGTATCAACCAAGAACTCGAACTTGGCGATTTCTATCTGCGCCAGATGCGCGGCAGTGCACCACTGATTTACGATCCGCTCCTGAACAGCTATCTAAGTAATCTTGGCGAGCGCTTGGTCAAACAAGCTGACTCCGTACGCACACCGTTTAACTTTTTGCTCATCCGTAACAACAACCTAAATGCGTTTGCCTTTTTTGGCGGCAATGTTGTTTTGCACTCCAGTTTGATTTTAACGGCTGATAATGAAAGTGAACTGGCCTCTGTCATGGCCCATGAGATTTCACATGTGACCCAACGCCATTTGGCGCGTGCGATGGAAGAGCAACAGCGTTCCGCTCCAGTAACTTGGGCGGCGGCAATTGGCTCAATGCTGCTGGCGATGGCCAACCCGCAAATGGGCATGGCAGCCCTGAGCAGTACCCTTGCCGGCTCACAGCAAAACATGATCTCTTTTACACAAGGCAATGAACAAGAAGCTGATCGTATCGGTATCGCCCTGCTATCACGGGCCGGTTTTGACCCGCAAGGCTCACCCACTTTTCTCGAAAAACTGGCTGCACAGTACCGCTATGCCAGCAAACCACCTGAAATTTTACTGACTCACCCCTTGCCGGAAAGCCGTCTGGCCGAAGCGCAAACCCGTGCTAGCAGTATGCCACAGCGCCATCCGGCGCTCTCACTTGATTTTCAACTGGCCAAAATTCGTCTTCTGGGTATGTACGGCAGTGGTGATCGGGTACTGTCAAACGCCATGCTTGATCAACAACTCAAGCAGGGCAATGCACAGGAAAAAACAGCCGCACAATATGGCAAGGCTCTACTCAGTTATCAAAACCGTAAATTCGATCAAGCCAGAAGCGCGCTGCAACCGTTACTCAGCCAGCAACCGAATAATCTGTGGTATATCGATCTAATGACCGATATTGATATCGAGCAAAAGCGCAGTGCCGATGCCGTCAGCCGTTTACAAAAAGCCCTGCAAGCCCAGCCGCACAGCGCCGTATTACAGCTTAATCTGGCCAATACGTACCTGAAAGCAGGCCGCAGTCAGGAAGCCGTTCGCTTGCTAGAACGCTACACCTTTGCCAACCCGACAGATATGAATGCGTGGGGCCTCTCTGCCGAAGTGTATGCCAGCTTAAATCAGCGAGATGCCGAACTGGCTGCCCGAGCAGAAAACAGTGCATTACAAGGCAATTTTGAAGAGGCGATTAGCCTGCTCTCATCGGCCAGTAAAATGGTGGCACTCAACAGCCTCAAACAGGCACGCTATGATGCTCGTATAGATCAGTTACGCCAACTGCAAAGCCGCTACAGCAAGTTCAAATCATAAAATAGGAAGCCGTTGCCGCCGCTTAATGTGCGGCAACGGGTTGATAACAACAGGATGTTTGTATGCCGCACCGCACCCGCACTTCCTCACCACTGAACACTATCGCACCGAGTTCTATAACATCAACATCAGCAATTGCAGTAGTTCCCATGGCTGCCGATACTGCCCGCTTTTGGCAAGCATCTCGCCTATTTTGGCTTGGCTTATTTGCTTGGCAAATATTGTGGCATGCCCTGTTATCTCCTCATCCGCACGTTGCCCCGTGGGCGGTGACACTCGGCTGGAGTATTCCGCTGCTGTTTCCGTTAAAAGGCATTATGCAGGGAAAGGCGTACACACACGCATGGGCTAACTTCGTGCTGATGCTTTACTTTATTCATGCGCTGACGATTATCAGTATTGATGAGGGCGAACGGCTGTTTGGTATCATCGAGCTACTGTTAACCAGTGGCAGCTTCTGTTTTAATCTGCTGTTTGCCCGCAAGCGCGGTAAAGAGCAGGGCTTAAAGTTAAAGAAAAAGCAGGGCTAACGCTACATACTGAGCATCAAATTCGGGGCAGAAGCATGAAAAAAATCTGTAACCCGAATAAGTTCGGGCAACATGCACAACGTCGGGCAGCATTACGCTATAAAGACAAGATCTCTTTGACGAAAGGAATGGTCAGCTTACGTTGTGCCACCATAGAGGCATGATCAAGCGTATCTAACGTATCAAATAACGTACGCATATCACGGCTCAACCGCTTAAGCAGAAAACGCCCGACATCTTCAGGCATCTCAAACCCGCGCAATTTTGCCCGAGATTGCAATGCCTGTAGTTTGTCTTCATCGGCCAACGGAAATAGCTTGTAGATCTGCCCCCAATCTAAGCGCGAAGCCAGATCAGGTAATGTCAGCTGCAACTGACGAGGCGCTTGATCACCTGCGATCAGCAAACGCGTCTGCCCCTGCTCTCTGATCCGGTTATACAGATCAAAAATAGCCAACTCCCATTCAGGATCATCAGCGATCAGCTCAATATTATCGATACAAACCAGAGCCAGATGCTCCATACCCTCGAGCACATCAGGGCCAAAATAGGCACGTTTATCCAGAGGAACGTATCCTACCGCCTGATTTTGCTGCGATAGCTCGGCACACGCCGCGTGCAACAAATGGCTGCGCCCCGCGCCTTTACGCGCCCAAAAATAGAGGTATCCCCCACTTTCGGCACTGATCAGTGCTTGGATCGCATCCAGTAATTGCTGGTTTTTTCCCGGATAAAAACTAGAGAACGTTTCATCATCAGGAAGATTTATCGGTAACGACAACTGAGCCGGTGTATTCAGATCCACTCGAGTCCACTCTTAGCTAAGACTGTTGCCAAGTCTACCATGTTCACCGCAACGAGAGAACCAACCTAAAGATCTGTTACGATCCCCATTGATATTTTAGTACTTTTCTCTGCGTTGTGTTGCCAGAATCCATTTTAAATGATCCGCTAGCCGCCAATTCACGCTCAGCATCGGTCAGTGCCCCTTTGAGTTGCACATGATATTCAACCTCACTGCCTGCAAGCCCAATCATCTGAACATCACCAAAGGCCTTGATCTGTGCCAACGCTTTGCCGGTATTAACCAGCTGATCCGGCGTAGTGATCCCCGCCACCACCACGGCATACTGATTTTCTGCCAGCGGCGTAGAGGGGTAATTCATACTCGGTAATATTGCCGAAGGGGTTGGCACTGATGGCGTGGTGGTTTTGGCCGTTCCCGCATAACCGCCAACCGTTGCAACATCAGGCACTGCCGCTATCGCATCTCCCTGAGGTGCAAATGCCGCTGCCGACG
>NZ_JBOFRH010000252.1:0-6958 GCF_051650925.1 Plesiomonas sp. | reverse complement strand
AATCAAATCAGGTAATGCCGCCTGTCTCTCACCGAGTGCTGTGGCCGCAAGGTTTATTTCATGCTCGGCCTCCAGCAACAGCAGATCGGCGATGGTCTGCTCTAGCGGATCACCCGCTGCCCAGCGCATCGGTTGTTGTAGTCGCAACGCCTGCCAGTGATAACCTTGCTGGGAGAGCCCTGCACAAAATTTCAGCTCAAAACCACGCCCCGTCCCCTCATACCCCTGAACTGTAGTTAACAGCAATATTCGCGGGAAAAAAGGCAGCAATGCCTGTAACAACGGTGCGGGTATCGCTGCCGCTTCATCAACCAGTAACCAGTCTGTTTGTGCAAAAATCTGTGAGTGACCCTGTTGCTGACAGTGTGCTAATAAAGCATCAGGAGCATAAAACTCGGCATGCTCAGTCGCATACAAAAACAGTGTATCAACGGAAGCACGCTTAGGTGCTGTTACCCACACTTTGCCGTTACCTGACCAGTTAGCCGCCAACATTCCTGCCACAGCAGATTTTCCCCGACCACGTGCGGCCGTTAAGCTCAACACCCCCGAAGTCGTGGTCAGCAAACGCTGCAAAACATCCCGCTGTTCTGTGGTTGGTGTGCCATCTGGCGGCAACCACTGCACCGATGATTTAGCGCATGCTGATATATTACTTTGTGGCCACGCTGTCAGCCATGAGATAGAAGGGAGCGATATAGCGGTAGATTGTGTGTTAGCAGACTGTATACCGGTAGGCTGCGAATCTGTAGTTTGTCTCTCAGTGAACGGGGCGACAGAAAATGGATCGGCACTCAATAACACATCGGCCACATGCTGTTCACGCTCATGCTCCTCGCACCAACAAAAAACAGACGACTGTGCAAAAACACGCTGGCAGTGTGCCACAAAATGCGGTGTTGCAATCGGTGAAGTCTGTTCTGACCAGCGTAAGCTATCGCTATCAGGCGTGGCAGCCCATTCAGCCCAGCGGGGCAGCAGCAAAACCAACCAGCTTCCTGCGGTTAATGTTCCGGCCACAATTGCCAATGCCTGTACATCAAATCCGGCACGGGCATCAAACACTGCATGTTGAAACTCCTGCCCAAGCAGAGTTTGTGCAGATCGAAACGCCACCTGCTCAGGCATATTCAGCCAATCCCCCCGCAATCGTTGTTGTATCAACAAAGATTGCCTATCAACCCAATCAGCTGAACCACTGATCACCAGTAAACGGCGATAACCGGCCAAATGCAGCCGTGCCGTTTCCGCCACACTCTGCTGTAACCATTGTGGGTAAGCAGTATCAGGCATATCAGAGATAACAGCGTTTGGTATCACAAGCTGGGGATCAGAATTGACAGGTGTAACCATGCGGGAATAACTCGGTGATGGATTCATAAAGGTAATTCATGCAGATATTGCATATTGCCTGCATGGAGATCTGTTTATTATGCAGAGGTGGCGGAAAAACTGCATCTGAAACAGAAAAAGAAAATCACGGGCAGAGGTTGTCTGCCCGTGATTTGGATTGTAGTAACCAACCGTGGTGCGCTATATCTCGGCTAACCATTGCGTTAGCCGTTGAACTGGCCATTTGGTTTGTAATAACGGTTTCTGAGGTTTATACCCTCTGGCGCGCTGGTTATGCCCGCTGGCGCGTTTCACGCTTATCGGGCAACCCCTTTTCCCGCAACACACGAATACTCACCTGATGTGTTTTTCTATCATTATGCAACTGAACCCCCTCGTGCGGGCTGGCAACACCATCAATGGTTATCCCTGCATCGCTATCTACCTGCGATACAGTGATCAGATACAGCGTATCTTGATACTGGTAACGCAGGCTATAACTCTCCCACTCCTCCGGCAAGCACGGTTCAATCAGCAAACGTGTACCACTGCGGCGAATACCCAGCAGTGACTCGCTCATCAAACGGTACATCCAACCGGCAGAACCGGTATACCATGTCCAGCCACCGCGCCCTGTATGAGGCTCAACTGCATAAATATCGGCAGCAGCCACATACGGCTCAACCTTATACTGTGCTACCTGTGCCAGTGTTTTACCGTGGTTAATCGGGTTTAGCATGCGGGTTAACTCCCAAGCCCGCTCTTTATCCCCCAACTTGGCAAAAGCCATGGTTGCCCACACCGCCGAATGGGTGTATTGGCCACCGTTCTCACGCACGCCGGGAACATAGCCTTTGATATAACCGGGGTTGAGTGCCGCCTGATCAAACGGTGGGTCAAGCAACTGAATAATATTTTGTGGCCGTCTGACCAGATGGGTATTGAGCGAGTGCATTGCCAAGCGACTACGTTCAAGTGCAGCCGACTCTGACAATACCGACCAGCTTTGTGCGATAGAATCAATACGGCACTCGATATTACTTGCTGAACCGAGCGGTGTGCCATCATCAAAATATGCACGGCGATACCATTGGCCATCCCAGCCTGATGTCTCTAAATTCGCCTGTAACTGCTGGGCCTGATCTAAACAGAGCGCGGCCATGTGCAGATCATCAGTTCGTTCAGCCAAATCAGCAAAGCGCTGCAATACATCGTACAGGAAAAAGCCTAGCCACACGCTTTCCCCTTTCCCTTCAATTCCGACCTGATCCATACCGTCATTCCAGTCTCCCGACCCCATTAACGGTAAACCATGTACGCCAAAACGCAGACCGTGCATCACCGCACGAACGGCATGTTGGTAGAGGCTTTCACTCAGCTCACTGATCTGCGGAGCATCGTAATATGACTCTTCACCTTCTCTGAGGCTACGCCCTTGTAGGTAGTGAATGGGCTCGTGCAAAATGCTGATATCACTGGTGCTAGCCACATAATGGCACAACACATACGGCAGCCAGAGGTAGTCATCAGAACAGCGGGTACGCACCCCTTGCCCCATTGGTGGATGCCACCAGTGTTGTACATCCCCCTCAGAAAACTGGCGAGATGCAGCCAGCAGTAAATGCTGGCGTAACAGTTGCGGAGCCGCATGAACCAGCGCCATACAATCTTGCAACTGATCACGAAAACCAAATGCGCCGCCTGATTGATAATAACCACTTCGGGCTTCAAAACGGCAGGTCAGGGTCTGGTACAATAACCAACCATTGAGCAGCAGATCGAGCTCTGGCTCCGGCGTTGTTACTTGCAGTGCACCCAGCGTGGTGTGCCAGAAACATTGTACGGTGGCAAATTCCTGATCAGCATGTGCTGCCAGTGTCATCGTGCTGTCAGCACCTATCCCACGTAAATGCTGTAAAAGTGCCACGGCCTGCTCTGGTGAGTCTTCTGCCCCCAGCATAAACACCACTTCACGCTCTTCACCCGCCAGTAGCATCAAGCTAACTTGCAAAGCGGCACAAGGGTCAACGGCACCGGTTTTACTGTTGCTATTGGCCGTATTACCTGCCCCCTGAGTCACAAATGCGGTATTCAACCCAACCGGCTGACTTTCACGGCCCAATGCACCTAAAAATGCGCGCCTGTCAGTACAGAGCGTACGCTCAGGTAAGTTGACATCAAAAAAGACCGTGCGAGTATCCCCCGATTGGTTATAGCTGTTCCGTGCCAGTACCGCACGGGTTTGCGGTTCAACCGACGTGACTACGTGTGCAGCAGTTTTATTTTTCAGATCACCTAAAATCCACTCAACGAATCCGGTAACACTCAAACGCCGGCGCTCCGTTGAACGGTTAATCAATTTCAGACGGAAGAATTTTACCGGCCGTTCACGCGCGACAAACACACGCAATTCAGAGGTAATTCCGCGCTCGGTATGCTCAAACAAGCTGTAACCAAACCCGTGTCGGGTACGATACTCCCCCGTACCGGGGCAAGGTAATGCCGTTGGCGACCAAACTTGCCCACTGTCTTGATCACGAATATAGAAAGCCTCACCGCTGCTATCACTCACCGGATCATTATTCCACGGTGTTAAACGGTATTCGTGCGCATTTTGATACCACGTATAGGCTTGCCCGCTTTCACTGATCACTGAGCCAAAACGTGGGTTTGCCAGAATATTTGACCATGGTACTGGCGTTCTCCGCTCTTGATCGAGCAGCATCACATACTCACGGCCATCTGTGCTAAAACCGCCTAATCCGTTAAAAAAGCGCAGATCACTCTGGGGATAGTGGCAGACCGGTTCACTCTCTATTTCTCTTGCAGGCGATATATTTTCAGGGATATCAAGCTGACGAGGGAAAGATCGAGCAACACTGAGCTGATCGGGTAGCGATCCGAACTGATCGTCAAGAATCAGCGCGGCAACCGACTGTAATAAACGCCGATCATCTGCCGGCATCGCCTGACTTGCGCGTAAAAAGACCCCAGCGGGTTGATCAATACAGCTTGCAGCAGGGCCTGAGGTGAGCAGGCTGCCTAAGTGAGTTTGCAGCTCTTGCCGATAACCGGCCACCTCTTCGTTCAATATCACCAAATCAAACGCAAAGCCTTTCAAGCGCAGATAAGCATGTGCTTGTACCAACTGTTGCATCAAGCGAACACCGTCTGCTTGGTGGATAAAGAGCAACACGATAGGGTAATCGCCCGAAATGGCATACGGCCATAAGCCCGATTGCCCCAACCGATTCTCAGCCAGTATCTCGGCAGCAGCACGTAACCGTGCATCAGGGAACAGAATCAAACCAGCCAAGCGATTAAACAGCAGCGTTTCAGTTTCAACGGTGTTGATTTGATGCAGGAAAACCTGACTGTGTGTCCACGCCAAATGGGTAATTCGGTCGGCCAAATGCCGATCATGGTATTTTTCAGCCAACTGCAAACAGAGCTCACGTTCCGGCGCAATACCCAGCAGTAGATCGACTGTAACCTCGGCATTAGGCTCGAGTACTATTTTCCGGCGAATCGCCACGACCGGATCAAGTACTGCACCTTGTGAATTACTCAACACTTGCCCTGCCTGCATCGCTAACGGATTTACCGCACTGCGGCCTCGGCCAATAAATTTTGCCCGATCAGTTTCATAACTCACGCCATCTAGCACTGAATCATGCACATTTAACTGATGAAACAGCCATGGATTTTGCTCTTTTGCAGTACGTGCCCGGCGATGACAAAGCAGCGTTTGCAGCCCACCAACAATCTCGGTTTGCATAAACAGATTACTAAATGCAGGGTGTAACTGATCGGTAATCAGTGGAGCAAGCACCACCTCCGCATAGCTGGTTAGCTCAATTTCTTTACGCTGATAGCTCAGGTTTGTCAGGGTAATTCGGCGTAATTCAACGTCATCTTCCGGTGAAACCACCACTTCGGTATGTACTTTCAACTGTGACAATGCTTGTTGATATTCGACCTTTGACTCTGAAAATACGGCCTGATAGTCGCTATCGAACAGTTCCGTTGTTACCCCAAGTGGCTGGCAACTGATACTGCTGTAACTGCCTGTATCCAGATCACGGATATAGCAAAATAACCCGTATTTCTCGGTGGTCGGGTCGGCCCGCCAGCGGGTGAGTGCCAGATTTTGCCACCGGCTATAACCGGCACCGCTCTGGCTTAACATCACATGATAGCGTGAGTTTGAAAGCAACTGGATTTCAGGCGAGCTCAGATCTTGTGCATAGAACCGCCGCTGCACATCACCACTGTGCTGAATATCGTGGGTGACAGGCTCAAATTGTTGGCGTTGTACGTACAAATTAATGGCTTTTGGCATTTTTTCTTGCAGCAACAAATGTGCCGCTCTAAATAGCGGTTCAGCAGTAAAACGCTGCGGCATTTTTTGGCCAAGTAATTGATGAGCCAGCGCTAAAAAGCCCATTCCCTGATGATGAGCCATATAGGAACGAATTAGCACATGTGGCTCACCACGGTTTAACCGGCTCGGGGTAAAATCCAACGCTTCATAAAAACCAAAAGCACCGCGAGCACCGATCGCTTGCAGCGCCTGAAGGTTCTGACAAGCCGCATCAGGCTCAAGCATTAATGCCATCATAGTGGCATACGGGGCAATGACCCGATCTTCGGTCAAACCGCGTTTTAGCCCTAAGCCAGGTACACCAAATGCGCGATATTGATAGTTAAATTGCCCGTCAACTTGGTTATAACCTGACTCCGAGATCCCCCACGGGATCATCATCTGCTTACCGTAACTGATCTGCTGTAATACAGCGTTGCGGCAAGTTTGAGTAATCATCGTATCGTGATAAGAAGGCATCACCAACTGCGGCATCAGGTACTCAAACATCGAGCCACTCCATGACGCCAACACTGCCCGCCCCTCAACCACCGAAAGCAATCTTCCTAAATTAAACCAGCTTTTTACTGGGATCTGGTGCAGCGCTACCGCCAGAAAATGCCCTAGCCGCGCCTCTGACTGCAAAAGATCATAATGCCCCTGATCAAAATGGCGAGAATCAAGGTTATAACCGACCCGTAACAGCTGTTGGGCAGGGTCAAACAAAAACTCAAAGTCCATCTGGGCAAAATCAAATAGCCGAGCCGCAAGCTGGTTAATTTGCTCATTTTGTTGTTGCTGTTGCTCCTGACTCAACGCCAGCTCTTGCTGTATATCCTCAACCTGCTGCACTAAAGCCTGTGACCAGCGGCGAGCAACACTGCCGCTGTAGGTATCCTGAATATAGAGATTAAGTGCAAAAGCCTGTTGGTACAGACCGCCAAACCAGACATGTGCAGAATCACGGTCGGTAATACGGTGAGTAAGATCATCAACCAACGCTGTTTTCAGTACGCTAATCTGCTGCTCACACACCGGTGAGGCTCTATCAGCCAGCGCACTGCACAACAAATTCAGTGTGTCTGTCATTCCCTGCATAGCCAACTGGAAACGGGCAATATCAGGGGGGGTATGTAATGCATTTTGCTGTGCAGGATCATGGTGTAACGGCACTTGCAACGCCAGCAATCCACGCCGAAGGATCAGCAAATGTCCAGCCAAGTTACCGCTATCTACTGTTGAGATATAGCGTGGATAGAGCGG
>NZ_JBOFRH010000251.1:0-1048 GCF_051650925.1 Plesiomonas sp. | reverse complement strand
GCCAGCATCATGAGCGGTCGCATTATCAACTTCTCTTTGGAAGAGAAGCGCCGTATTGATCTGGTGATCAGCGTAGGCTACGAAGCCGATATCGATCAGGTAAAAGCGGTGCTGACTGAGGTGGTAAAAGCCGACTCTCGCGTGCTGGCCGATATGGATTGCACAATTCGTCTGATGACTATGGGTGCGTCATCACTGGATTTTGTGGTGCGTCCGTGGGTGAAAAATGCTGACTATTGGGCGGTATATTTTGACCTGATGGAGAATATTAAAAAGGCGCTGGATGCCAACAAAATTAATATTCCGTATCCGCAGATGGATGTCCATATGCGTACTGTCAGTAACGATCAATAATCGCTGAGCGAATAAGTACTAATACGCGATTGTCTGATGGAAAATAATCACTGGGTGAAACTAATTTGAGTTTTACCCAGTGCGTAAAATACCGGCTGAGATTGAATAAATAGGCGCTATTGATAGCGTTGTAATAATTCACGCTAGGCGGTTATTTTGCCTCGACACTTTCGATATTCTCGCTGTTTTTGAAACGGTAGCGTTTAACCTGATAACGCGTCGAGTGTGCGAGTGCGATGATGAATCAGAATATAAAGCGCCGTTAGGCGCTTTTTTTCTGGGCCAATGTTGGCTTAACACAAGGCGAGTGATGATAGAAAATGTGGTGTCATTGTCGCTAAGCGGCCTAGCCCGCAGCAGGTTATTTCTGGTTACATTAAAAATGGAATAGGGCTGTTTTTTTGCAGTCTAATCAGCACAGTATAAGCTCTAGATAAATGCGGTTGTTCACGTGTTATGGCGCAGTGCTTAGGCTTAGGTACACATGAAAACGCATGAGATCCTAGGTACGGGGTGTATGGGGATACACTCATAGAAAAAACGGCATGAATAACTGCGCCAGCGTGAACCATCCCAAACAGGCGATAGCAAGGAGTCTGATGTGAATCTGAAAGCATTAACCATCGCAGTAGTGTTGGCCATGGCGCCAGCAGTGAGCATGGCGGCCGAGTTACCTGAACTGCCAACTTTGGCC
>NZ_JBOFRH010000250.1:0-1998 GCF_051650925.1 Plesiomonas sp. | reverse complement strand
ATCGTACTCATTGGCATAATGATAAGGTAACCATTCAGATTTCATGTTGAATTGATATTCACTTGAGCAGGACAATCCGTTATTTTCTGCCGAATACAAAATAAGCAAATAAAACCGTCTTTTGGTGTACCCGATCATCAGCGTTAAGTCATACAAAGATCACATTTCAGCATGTAAACTTGCGTAACGAGCTTGCTTTAATGTTGCAAAGTGGCTGGTAGCGTAAATACTTAATTGAAGATGTATTTGTATATTTCGCGAGAAACAATATCGAAACAGTATTCTATGACTAACCGGTATAAGATAAGCGCCTGATAATAAGAAAATGTATTTACCCATAAATTGTATTGAAAAACAATGCATTAACGATACATTGAGAAAGCAATATCCGTGAGTGGGCTCACTAAATAACAATAATCAGGATCATCATGAAGACTAAAGCGCTAATTACTCTCCCTTTGCTCACTATAGCTGGCTACGCAAATGCGGCGGGGCCATTTGATATTCCAACAGAAAGTGGTTGGTCAGGATTTGTTTCTGCGGGCGTGAACGTAACTCGCAACTCATCAAACCTGTACCTTGGCCCAAGCGGCGAAGATGGTGCGAACAAACAAGTTAACAGCCTGACCAGTGATCCCTCAGGGAAGAATCAGGTAAGCCCTGCTTTTAACCTCGACTTGCGTTATACACTGGGTGACAGTGGCACTCAGTTCTATCTGGGTAACCTGATCCAAGATACCGTGCGTCTGGACTTCTCTCAGCAACTGGGGGTGCGTCAGCGTTTAGGCCAAAGCGGTATTGTTTCCGTATCGTATGTATTCTCCGGTTTACCGAATAAAGTGTGGCAAGACCCGTACGCCATTGGCACCGATCGCAGCGACACGCGCCGTGATATCAACGGCGTACAAGTGGGCTGGCAAAACATCATGGGCAGTAATTTCTCTGCCGATTACAGCTATCGTGATATCTCGGTCGACAGCGAGAACAGTGGCCAATTTTTGCTGAACAATATCGACCCAATTCTGGGCCGCACCTTAACCCAGCAAGAAGTTAACATGCTCAAGCGTAGCGGTAAGAGTCATACCAGCAAAGTCTCCTACTTCTACGCTATTGATCAACGCCAATCACTGATCCCTGAGTTTCGTTATGTCGATAACTCATTGGACGGCGATGCGATGAGCAATACGCAATTCGGTGGCTTGTTAAGTTATTTCTGGCGCTCTGAAGATTCGCAATACAACATCGTAAGTAACCTGTATTTAGGCAAAACCGATTATTCAGAGGCCAACCCAATCTTCGGCCAAAAAACAGATTCCACTGATTTTGCCGCCAACGTGGTACTGTTCAAAAATAATATCTTTGACGTGAAAAAATTGTCTGCCTATGCAGGCGTGGCATACGGCGAAATTAATTCGGATGTGAATTTCTTCAACACCACCCTGACTAACTTTACTACCGGTTTGCTGTATCGTTTTTGATGCGTCGAACTAATTACCGCATAACGTATTGAAAGCGTGGTAAGAATGTAAAAAGGTCACCACAGGATAAAGCTTAATCTTGTGGTGACCTTAATTTTATCTCTTACACACGACCTCAAAGTAACAATGAGCAAGTAATGAGCAAGTTAGCCTTGTAGTGCTTCTTCAATGGCCATGCGCACACGTTTATCCGAAACCGGATATGGCGTACCCAGTTGCTGAGCAAAGAAGCTCACGCGCAGCTCTTCCAACATCCAGCGAATTGCTTGTACTTTGTCTGGAATTGGCTGCCCTTTCGGAATTTTTGCCAACAGCTGTTGGTATTCCTGCTGCACGCATTCCACTTTCAGCATCTGCGCGCGATCGCGATTCGGATCAGTGGGTAACTTCTCCAAGCGGCGTTCGATGGCATTCAGATAACGCTGCAGATCTGCTAAACGCTGCCAGCCGGTGTCACTGACAAAACCACGGTAAATCAAACCGCCCATTTGCGCTTTCACATCAGACAGCGCAAAGGCCA
>NZ_JBOFRH010000249.1:0-3533 GCF_051650925.1 Plesiomonas sp. | reverse complement strand
ACTTCATCGACAAACAAAATAGTGCGACGAGCGCGATCACGGTTACTGCGTGCCCGTTCAATCGCTTCACGGATCTCTTTGATGCCTGATGTTACCGCAGAGACGCGTTCAACATCGGCATCGGCATAACGGGCTATCACTTCGGCTAGCGTTGTTTTGCCTGTGCCCGGAGGTCCCCACAAGATCATGGAGTGCAGATGACCCGCTTCAATTGCTCGGCGCAGGGGTTTTCCCTGCGCTAAAAGGTGGGATTGCCCGATATACTGTGCCAATGTTGTCGGGCGCATTCGAGCCGCCAACGGTTGAAAGTCAGCGGCAAAATCCAACGATAAATTACTCACCAAACCGCCTTACTGACGCTGATCGTCGATTTCTACACCCTTAGGCACGTTGAAGCTATAGGTTGCTTTATTCACCGGCGTGGTTGAAAAACGCGATAATGTGGTTTTACTGGTTTGGCCGTCTTGTTCCACCACAGAGAACCCATTGATGACACCGGCCGGTGTGACATTTAGCTGAAACTGTTTGATATTGCCATCAGTTTTAATCGGTTTTAGGGTAAACACATCCCCTTTCTGGCTAACATTATACTGTGCCCAGTCAGACGGGTTATTACGGGTTAGCAAAACAAAAGGGGTATTACCGGTGACATCTTTTAAATTACTGATGGTAACCTGCTCGACAAATGGGTTAAAAAACCAGACGGTTTTACCGTCGGTCACCAGCAGTGTTTCATCCGGTGTTTTACTTTCCCAACGAAACAAATTTGGGCGGGATACCGAAAGAGCACCATCCCCTTTTTGCAAAGTTGTACCATTAGCGGCATTAACTGTTTGTGTAAATGAAGCACTAAAGCTGTTTACTTTGCCTAATCGAGTTTGCAAATCACCACGAGCATCTGCCCAAACACTTGATGATACAAGGCTCAACATCAAGCCACAGGCCATGACACCCGCAACCATCGCTGTTTTTATTTTTGCTGTTTTCCTGTTTGTTTGTGCTTTCATTGTGATTCTCACTTTTCCGCTCAATCATACCACTTGCGATTTTGCACATTATTTTGCAGGTAATTTGTTTCGGTAGCCCCCGCACTCTGATTTCCGTTCACAGGTTAAATTTTCTGTGTAAAGACGAATCAGAATGCAGGTTTTATTGGTTAATCTCGTATTGGCGGTGGCGCTAACACTTCACGGTTACCATTGTGCCCTTGAGCACTCACGATACCCTGACTCTCCATCTGCTCAATAATGCGAGCCGCCCGGTTATAACCGATTTTAAATTTACGCTGTACACCGGAAATTGAACCACGGCGGGTTTCAGTCACAAACGCCACGGCCTGATCAAATAGAGGGTCGAGCTCTTCATCCATGCCATCGTAACCGGTACCACCTTCCGCACTGTCACCGGCTAAGATAGCATCAATGTACTGCGGACGACCGCGAGCTTTCCAGTCTTGAGCGACTGCATGCACTTCCTGATCCCGAACAAATGCACCGTGAACACGCTCAGGAATAGAGGAGTTTGGTGGCATATACAGCATATCCCCCATCCCCAGTAAGCTCTCTGCGCCGCCCTGATCAAGAATGGTACGTGAGTCAATTTTACTCGATACCGTAAACGCAATGCGGGTTGGAATATTGGCTTTAATCAGGCCAGTAATAACATCAACTGAAGGGCGCTGAGTTGCCAAAACCAAATGAATACCAGCCGCACGCGCTTTCTGCGCAAGACGCGCAATCAGCTCTTCAATCTTCTTGCCCGCCACCATCATCAGATCAGCAAACTCATCAACCATCACCACGATATAAGGCAGTTTGGTGAGTGCTGGCGGCATCGGCTCCATGCTGTCACCCGGACGCCATAGCGGGTCGGGAATCGGCTGCCCCATCTGCTCGGCCATCACCACACGCTCGTTATAACCGGTGATATTCCGAACACCAAGCAGTGACATCAGCTTATAACGACGCTCCATCTCGCCAACGCACCAACGCAGTGCATTCGCGGCATCTTTCATATCGGTGACCACTTCAGTCAGCAGGTGCGGGATCCCCTGATAAACCGAAAGTTCCAGCATTTTCGGGTCAATCATGATGAAACGAACTTCATCAGGTGTCGCCTTGTACAAGATGCTGAGGATCATGGCATTAACACCGACTGATTTCCCCGAACCTGTTGTACCGGCCACCAGCAGATGTGGCATTTTTGCCAAGTCAGCCACAACAGGCTTACCGGCAATATCTTTACCCAACACCACTGTCAGTGGCGATGTGCTTTGGCGGAAAGCGTCACAATCGAGCACTTCGCGTAAGAAAACGGTTTGTCGGTTTTTATTCGGTAACTCTAAACCCACATACGATTTTCCGGGTATGACTTCAACCACACGCACCGCGGAGGTAGACAGTGCACGAGCCAAATCGCGTGATAAGTTAGAAATACGTGCCGCTTTAACACCCGGAGCAAGGTCAAGTTCAAAACGGGTAATTACCGGCCCCGGTGAAATTTCCGCTACATCCGCTTTAATACGGTAGTCATTCAAACGCTCTTCAACCAAACGTGCTGTAGCTTCAAGCTCTTGATCACTGACTGGCTGTTCGGCATTGGTTGGCTTTGCCAGCAATTCGAGTGTTGGCAGCGGTGTGGTTGGCTTTGGCATTGTCTCTTCTTGCTGCATTAAGAAGGGGTGTAAAAAAGCCAGATTCTCTTGTTCAGCACGTTTACGCATGCGGGCAATTTCGGCCGCCTGTGCCTGATAGCGCAATGCCTCTTCTTCATTTTGCAGATCTTGTTGATCCTGTACCGCTATCTCTTGTTCGACATCTTGTCTTACCTGTGTACGGCGATCTTCTGCGCGATCCTCTTCTTGTGTGTGGCGATTCGAATCCCACGATGTGCTCATCACAGGTTCAGTACGGACCGGCCGTAGAGGATTATTGCGAGAAGGCTCTGGCTGTAAGGTTTGTATCCCTTCCGATTGCGTGGTGTATGTACTTGGCGAACTTGTACTGAGATTTGGCGCACTGATGTTTGCTGTATTTGTACTTGGCGCACGAGTCAATGCAGAATCAGCTGCTGACGTTACCGCTGCCGGTGCCGACGTAGCGTATGCTGATGTCGGTACTGTGCTTGGCTGTGGTGTTAATGCCGATTGTGATACGGACTCAGGCTCGGGTACGGGTTCAAAAGTAAACAAAGGTTCAGACGGTTGCTCTACTACCGGCTCAAAGGTAAAAGTCGGTTCTGTTCGCGTTGACTGGCCCGATTTATCCGATACTTCTGATGACTCAAATTGCAGAGGTTTACGTACGGCTTCTACTGCACGCTGCAAACGGGCATTTTCATGCGCTTCAAATTCAGCCTGTAAACGTGCGTTTAGTGCCTCATCATCGTCAACTGCTGTACTAATAATACCGTTGTTTGCGCTTACGCGAGTATTGCTGTTCAAATTATCAACGGTGTATGCAGCACGTTCAGCAGTAGCAACTGCGGCATTTTGGATAGCAGCGCTGTGCATGGCAGCATTTGTGGCCGCTGCA
>NZ_JBOFRH010000248.1:0-4191 GCF_051650925.1 Plesiomonas sp. | reverse complement strand
TTAATGCCCAGATCAAGACCAATAGCTGGGATTACGTACGGATAATCACCGTAGCGATCACCGCTGAGTTCTACATTTAGCTGACCTTCTGGTGTGATTTGATAGCGATAGGTGCAGTGCATACCAAAGTCAAATACCGGTGGAGCGATTATGCTGGTGGTAGTAATGTTAACCGCGCCGTTAACCTGCTCAACATCGAGCGATCGGAAATGTTCCTGCATGATGTGTAAGTGTGCCGGATGCCATAACCCCTGATACTCCTGCTTATGGTTATCAATCATCGGCTTGAAAAAGCGTAGAGTGGGTGCTGACTGGATCTGCTCTTGACCGTTAACCAGCCAAGAGGTCAGTTTTCCGTTAACTTTAGAGAAAGTCATCGAAAAATTATGGCCAAAAATCTGGTGTGCCAGATGGCTCTCTTCAATGTGTAGCGGAGTCGCATTGTGGTTAATGAAGAGCGGATGTTGCGCAGTATTTGCTTTTAAACGGAACTGATATACTGCTACTTCGTGGTTGGCCGCACTGTAAAGCGTGCGGCTGTTTTTACGTACCGAGAAGTTGATAAACACTTCGCGTTCATCCAGTGTCGGTAGCGTCAGCGTGATGTCGCGCTCAGTATCTGCCGCTAGCCCTTTAATACACAGGGTTTGTACGGCCAGTGTTTCACCCTCAGCCCGAACTTCTGCGCTAAGAGTGTAATCATCAAGGGTAGAGAACCAGAGCTTATTGCTCACCGTAAACTGGCCGGCAGCCGTATCAATTGCCCGAATTTTTACTGGTGCGATGACCTGCTTGTACTCTTTTAAACCGGGGCTCGGCGTTTGATCTGAATAAATAAGCCCATCCATACAGAAATTATAATTGTTTGGATAGTCGCCAAAATCACCACCGTATTTGTAGAACTCTTGCCCGTTTTCATCGTGTGCCAAAATACCGTGATCGCACCACTCCCAGACATAGTGCCCCTGAATATGTTTGTGTTGATAAAATACATTTTGATATTCAGTTAAACCGCCAGGGCCATTGCCCATTGCATGGGCGTATTCACAGATAATGCGTGGTTTAGCATGCGGATACTCCCCAAAGTGTTCATTAACTGGGCACGTGAATACATTGTCGAAATGACATCTACCACCTCAGCATCACGATCCTCTTCGTAATGTACCAAACGGGTATCATCAATTTCCTTGGTTGCCTGATACATTGCACGGATATTGCATCCGTAACCGGACTCATTACCCAGAGACCACATAATGATCGACGGATGGTTTTTTTGTGCGTGAACATGGCGCTGCGCCCGATCAACAAACACACTTTCCCAGTTAGCATCATCGGTAATGCGACTTAAATCACCGACATTAGCAAAGCCGTGTGTTTCGACATCCGTTTCCGCCATCACAAACAGGCCGTAAATATCACACAGCTCATAAAAACGCGGGTCATTTGGGTAATGCGCGGTGCGTACTGAATTAATGTTGTGTTGCTTCATCAAAATCAGGTCTTTTTCAACCCGATCCATCCCCACCGCACGGCCTTTCAAATGATCATTATCATGGCGGTTAACACCGTGCAGCATCACATACTGATTGTTGATGTAAAACAGACCATCACGTACCTTGATATCACGGAATCCCACTCGCTGCGGGATCACTTCAATCACCTTGCCAGAACGCGTTTTTAGCGTGATGAATAGCTGATACAGATAGGGATTTTCCGCATTCCATTGCACCGGATTGACGACATCCAGTGCAAAATTGACCTGTGTGTGATTGGCAATTGAGACGTTATCGCACGTGCCTTGCATCAACGGCTGACCATTGTCATGCAGAGCATATTCAAGGATATAATCCGTTTCCGGTTGGTCGGTCAGGTTTTCCAATGTAACGGCACAAGAAAGCGTTGCACTTTGGTAATCGGCGGCAAAATCAGTGCGAACCATAAAATCTTGTACATGTACCGGATCTTTACCTACCAGATAGACATCGCGGAAAATACCGGCGGTCCACCACATATCCTGATCTTCGATATACGTTGAATCAGCCCACTGCATGACTCGAACCGACAGCAGGTTTTCGCCCTGTTGTACGTATCGCGATATATCAAACTCAGCGGTTAAACGGCTGCCTTTACTAAAACCGGCATAATGGCCGTTGATATACACCTCAAAATAGGTTTCTACCCCATCAAACTTAATCAGCGTTTGCTTATTATTCCACTGCTCGCCAAGCGTGAAGCTGCGCTGATAAGCACCGGTCGGGTTATTGGTTGGAACAAACGGAACATCAATCGGAAACGGGAAACCCTCATCGGTGTACTGTAGATCACCATGACCTTCCATTTGCCACATGTTGGGTACGGTGATCTGACCCCAATCATCCATACGCTGTGAATAAAATGAATCGGGTACCAATAGCGGGTGAGTAAAATAGCTGAACGTCCATTGGCCACTTAGCAGCATAAAGCGGCTGCTAAGTTCACGCTGAAAGGTTTGTGCCTGTGTGACCGAGTCATACGAGAAAAAGTAAGCACGCGGTGCGATACGGTTCTCATGAAGATGGCGGAAATTTTCCCAATTGTTCACGTTTATTCTCCCCTCAGTAGAGTCACTAATGCTTGCTACCGGTATTTAATTTAGAAGTAGGGTATGACGCTTACTCAGTATATTAGTAAAATTTTTACTAAATTTAATGAGGGGAAGTGGTTTGCTTTAACAGGATCACGAAAAAGGTGCTGTTTTAATCAGGTGTTGTGATCACGGTTAAAAAATAGGCGAGGGTGAGAAGGTCAAATCGGTGAAATAGCCGATTCAAGCGCTGAAGAAACAGCATTAAACAACGCTCCAGATTCAGAGCGAAGAGTAAAAAACAGGAAAAGAGATAATTTATTATGGAATGGGAGCAAAAGCAGGGCGCGCGTGAACGCGCCGCAAAGACCTGAATAACCAGCGAGTGTCAGTGTTGAGATGCAGAGAGCGATTTAGTTGTACCGCGCAGTTTTAATTTACTGGGTACATAAACTTGCAGTGGCAAAGCGCGGCCATCTCTGGCTTTTTCAATCAGTAAATTGACCCCTTGAATGCCCATCATTTCAGAGTGAATCCGAACGGTAGAAAGTGGCGGATAAGTAAAGCGAGCGGTGGGAATATCATTGATGCTGATCAGTGAAATATCTTCCGGTATCCGTAAACCATGCTCTAGCAGCGCACGCAATACACCGATAGCAATAGAATCAGAGGCGATAAATAATGCCTGCGGGTAGACAGATTGGGTCAGCATTTTTTTGGCTAGCGCATACCCAGAGGCACTGGAAAAATCACCGCGATAGATATTCTCTTCACATACCACACCTTTGAGTTTGCCGTAATCGGCAAATGCTAGTTCACGGATATCTGATGTGCCCGGAGCATCTTGTCCACCAATAAACCCTATATTTTTAATGCCTTGCAAGATAAAGAAATCAATGATTTCCTTACTTATTTTAACCAAATCAATATCTACTGAGTCATATTTTTCATCTTTATCACGAAAATCGAGATAGCAGATATTATCGGTAAGTTGAGTCACCTTGTGTAGGGTATGTGGGCTTAGCGTGGTTTTCCCCACAATTAAAATACCTGAGATTTTTTTAATCTCTGGATCAAACTTACCGTCGTAACTGTTAGTCAGCTCAATGCCCAGTTTTTCACACTGTGTTTCGATACCGTGACGAATAGACAGGTAGTAGGGGTCATTGATCTCTGCTTCTTGCTTATAACTGTATAGCGCCAGAATGTGGTGTGCTGGAAGAGTCATTACTGGGTTTCTTTTGGCGCTGCTGGTTTTGTACTCGAGTTTTTCAGCAATTTCCAAAATGCGGTGCTTAGTTTGCTCTTTTACGCTCAGGGTCGGATCATCATTGAGCACCCGAGACACCGTCGCCAACGACACACCGGCTTCCGTGGCAATATCTTTTAACGTGGCCATGTCTCTTCTTTCTCTAATAGGCGTAACGCCACTGTTACGTGCGTTTTGCGCAGGTATGGAATTTAAGATTAAAAGATGCATTAAATTTTAGTAAAAACCAAGTGCTAATGCGGACACTTACCGAAAATGTTGGTCTATTGCATTCTTTATTTTAGTAAAATAAAAATAATTTTACTAAAAATTTAATCTTTGTTGTTTTGATCACGGAACATCAATCGGGTTGATTGTT
>NZ_JBOFRH010000247.1:0-1184 GCF_051650925.1 Plesiomonas sp. | reverse complement strand
GAGTGGGCAGCACAAAGTACCGTTCGGGTAAAATACCGCCAGTAAATTGTCAATTAGAGCCAGCTAAGTCAGAGTCATTTAGTGCAAACAATCATGATAGAGATATAAAGGAGGCACCGAGGCCTCCTTTTATCTATTTACCCTATCTGCGCGGAATTGTTCTTTATCTGCTGATAAACCGCGTCGTGCAGCTTATAACCCGCTGGTCATGTATTCGATCGCAGCTTTGATTTCATCATCACTACAATCGGTACAGGTTCCGCGTGCCGGCATCTGATTTAAACCGGCAATGGCATGTTTTTGCAGGGTATCGATACCTTGCTTCAGACGTGGCGCCCACTGCGCGGCATCACGAAATTTTGGTGCGCCTAAGGCACCACTGCCATGACAGGCGATACAGGCGCCGTTATACACCTGCTCACCGGTACGCGGCCCGCTAGGTTTAGCGGTAGCGGCAGCATCAGCCAGATATACCCCGCCGACCGGTTTGATGCGTTCGCTAATCGCATCATCTGACATATCGGCTGCGGCAACCCAGCAGGATACGCCCAGCAGCAGGGAGGTCAGCAGAGTTAATGCCACCTGGCGAGGCTTAGCGCAGATAGACTTGGCACGCACAAAGACAGTATTCACAGATTTTCTCCCTAAATAACCAGCGGCATCCTTTTATCCTGCTTTCATTCTTAATCGGTCTGAGCAGGGCGGTGAACCGCAGCGGTTGAATGTTGACCACTCGGTTGTGTTGCCAGATTATAAGGTAATCGTAAATAAATTGAAGCAATTGCGCCGGATTCTTTTTTCAAGGCCGCTAGCGTGCGACAGCTTGTACAGCCCAGCCTCACAGAATTTACAAACATACTGTTATCTTTTTGACGGCGGATTTGGCCTTACACAGGCATTGCTTTATAATCTGCACTCCAAATTCTGCGGGCTATCCGCCGGTTTGCAACAGGGAAGTGGGAGGCGGTATATGCCTCTTCACATGGAGTGTTCTCGATCATGTCCTCTAATCCCAGATATCACTTGTTGTATCGCAGTTGGCGATATCCTGTTTCTGCGCAGCGCTTTGGGAGCTGAAACTCAAGGGCGGTAGCGTGCTTTTTTGTCAGGCTTATTCTTCATTTTTATTTTTAACCCATTGATAAATAATGGATTGATTTCATGTCAAAAGCATCTGAACCACA
>NZ_JBOFRH010000246.1:0-1340 GCF_051650925.1 Plesiomonas sp. | reverse complement strand
GCCCACTTCAATACGATAATCAATGTTGCGCGTCATCCAGTCCGCAGAGGAGATATATACCAAGGTATCGCCGGCATTTTCAAATGCATAGACCCGCGGGTGCTCGAGGTAGCGGTCAAGAATACTGGTGATGTGAATGTTTTCACTCACCTCTTTTAACCCCGGCACCAGTGAGCACATACCACGGATCAGCAGCCGCACGGTAACACCGGCATTGGAAGCCGCATACAGGCGATCAATTAGCCCTTTATCCACCAGATTATTGATCTTAAGAGAGATCCCCGATTTTTGCCCGCTTTGTGCATGCAAAATTTCTTGATCGATCAATTTATACAACATTTTGCGTGAATTTTGCGGTGATACAATCAGGTGTTCGAAGGTAACCGGGCGGTAAGGGTTCTCGATAAAGTTAAATACCCGCCGAACTTCATTGGTGATACGAGGATCACGGGTCAGCAGGGTAAAGTCAGTGTATAAACGCGCCGTTTTCTCATGGAAGTTACCTGTACCTACGTGTGCATAGCGCTCGTACACTTCACCTTCACGGCGGGTAATCAGGCAGAGTTTTGAGTGAATTTTTAATCCGGGGATAGAGAAAATAACATGCACGCCAGCTTCAGTGAGCTGTTTTGCCCAATGAATATTCGCCTCTTCATCAAAACGGGCTTGTAGCTCAACTACCACGGTCACTTTTTTACCGTTATTGGCAGCATGGATCATTGAATCAATAATCCGTGAGTCTTTCGCTACCCGATAAATATTGATTTTGATTGAAACCACGTTCGGATCAAAAGAGGCTTGCCGTAACAACTCGGTAAAGTGATTAAAGGTGTGATAAGGGTAGTACAGCAGAATATCCCGCTCTTTGATGGCATCAAATGCCGTATCGTGGCGCAGGAAAATGGACTGCTCAAGCGGTGGCATTGGCTTATTCACCAATGAAGGTTTACCCACATTTGGAAACCCGATGAAATCTTTAAAGTTGTGGTAACGGCCACCTGGAATGATCGAGTCGTAAGAGGAGATGCCGAGTTTTTCTTTTAAGTAATCGACCAGCTCATCGGGCATATCGCGCTGATAGACAAAACGTACCGGTTCAGCAGTTAAGCGCTGTTTTAAACTAAATGACATCTGCTCAAGCAGACTTGATTCAAGCTCATTGACCAAATCGTACTCAGCATCGCGCGTCATTTTCATTGAGTAGGCGGTGAGTGAGTCATACTCAAAAAATCCGCGGAAAATATCATCAAGACAAAAACGGATCACATTATCGAGTAAAATGATGGTCTTACGGCGGCGTGGCTTCTCTTGCGGCAAGGTAATAAAGCGCGGTAAACGGT